>NZ_CDWCUL010000017.1:0-63770 GCF_977828045.1 Candidatus Mycalebacterium sp.
CCTCCCTTTACAACCCCCGTTCAACCTCATAACATTCACTATCCACCCCGCCTGAATCAAAGACGTATGGACACGCTGAGGAAGTTTTTCACCAAAGATTTTGTTGGGATTTTTAAACAGTTGCGGCTGAGCTACATACCGCCGCTTCTGGTTTATCTGGCGGCCGGAATTTCCGGGCTTACGGGGATTGTCGCCACTTTTTTTGTCAAAGACTATCTCGACTTATCCGCCGCATTTCTCGCGACACTCGGCTTCTGGGCCGGGCTTCCGTGGGCTCTCAAAATGCCGGTCGGACATCTGGTTGATCTGGTTTGGCGCTGGAAATCCGTTCTTGTTTTTATCGGCGCGGCTCTCATCGCGGTGGGGCTGCTTATCGTTTACGCGCTGATAGCCCACACCGAATATATGCAGGAAATCTGGCCCGTTTCCAACTGGTTTATCGCAAGCGTAATTATCAGCCCCGTTGGTTATGTGCTTCAGGACGTTGTTGCGGACGCAATGACGGTTGAAGCCGTTCCCACCGTGGACTCCCGGGGCGAAAAAATCAGCGAAGAGGAACTCAAATCCGCGCACACAACAATGCAAACGCTCGGCAGATTTGCCGTTATCGGCGGCACGGTTCTGGTTTCAATCATCAACATAGTCGCCTTTAATGACACATCGGAACTTTCCCAGCCGGAAAAAGCGCGGGTTTACGGCGAAATCTACCTTATGGCTCTCGCCATTCCGCTTGTGTCCGTCATAGGCGTTGTTCTCGCCGAAATCCTGAAAAAAACCGGGCATATAACCGGCGAGCAGGAACTCCGGCCCCCAACCGCGCCGAACTGGTGGATTCTGTGGGGAAGTCTCGCATTTGTCCTTTTCAGCATCGGAACGGGGCTTTCAAAAATTCCCTATTCGGAGGAAATAGTGTTCACGGGCTCAATGGCGATAGTGATTTTCCTTATGCGGAAACTGCTCCCCGAACTGCCCAAAGATAAACACGCCACTCTGATAGGAACGGCAATAATCATTTTTTTCTTCCGTGCCGTGCCGACTGTGGGTCCGGGAAACGGCTGGTTCCTAATAGACCAAATTGGATTTGACGAGCAGTTTTTCTCATATCTGTCGCTCATCGGCTCCACTCTCACACTCGCGGGCATATTTATTTTTCTGCCCGTTATGAGCAGATTCAGAATAGCGTGGCTTATCGTTTTTCTGTCTCTGGTGTGGGGCGTTTTGTCGCTTCCGGACATCGGGCTTTTCTACGGTCTGCATGAATGGACTGCGGCGCGCACGGACGGCATCGTGGACGCGAAATTTATAGCGATTGTGAACACGGCACTTGAATCCCCGCTGGGACAGGTGGCGATGATTCCGCTTCTCGCGTGGATAGCTAAAAACGCGCCGAACCACCTCAAAGCGACTTTTTTCGCCGTGTTCGCGTCTTTTTCAAATCTCTCACTTTCAGCCGCAAGCCTCGGCTCAAAGTATCTGAATGAAATCTTTGTCATAACGCGTGAGGTAAGAGACGAAGCGCAGAAAATCATTACCGCCGCGGACTATTCGGAACTGGGAACACTCCTGATAACCGCCACAGTAATTGGCGTGGCGGTGCCGTGCCTAACGGTTGTTATCATTCAAAGAGGACGCTATCGCAGTTTGGATTGAAGCACGCCCTCTTTTTTCCTCAAACTTCTCCCTTTATAATCAACTCCAATGCAGCCATTCAGGTCTTTAACAATCGCTTACAGGGCAATCATGTCCAACAAGGCGCGCTCAATGCTTACCTCACTCGGCGTGATAATAGGTGTGGCGGCGGTGGTTGCGCTTGTCTCAACAACACAAGGGGCGAGCAAAATGATAAACGAGCAGTTTGAGCGCCTGGGCGGGAAGTCAATGCTTATCACACCCGCGCACTCGGGCGGCGGGAACCTGCTCAAGTTCACCGCCGGCAAGCCGCTCACCGTCAAAGACGCGGACGCCATAAGGGAGTTGCCGGATGTTGAGTTTGTTTCGGAAATCATCGGCACGAACAAAACGGTCATACACGGCAAAAACCAGTGGAACGCGCGTATTGTCGGCGTGTCGCGCGATTTTACATTTATCAACGACTGGTTTCCGCAGGTGGGCACTTTTTTCAGCGCGGACGACATTGAAAACTCGCGGCCGGTGTGCGTGATAGGCAAAACGATTGAGGAAAAACTGTTCACCGCGACATCGGCCATCGGCAAAAAAATCAGAGTGGCAAATGTTTCATGCGAGGTTGTCGGCACAATGCAGAAACTCGGAACAAAACCGAGCGGCGCGGACCAGGACGACATAATTCTTATGCCCTACTCAACCGTGCAGAAGAGAATCCTTTCGGTAAGAAACATCTCAAAAATCTCGCTCGCGGTCAGAAGACCGGAAAGCATAGAGACGGCTTTGAGAGAAATACACGGGGTTTTGAGAAAAAATCACAAAATCGGGTTGGACGAAAAAGACGATTATTCCATCAGAAACAACGCGCAAAACCTTGAACGCATAGCGGACGTAACGAGCATTTTGAAAATCCTGCTTGTAAGCATAGCGTCAATATCGTTGATAGTCGGCGGAGTGGGAATTATGAACATAATGCTTGTTTCGGTAACAGAAAGAACAAGGGAAATAGGGATCCGAATGGCGGTCGGCGCGAGGCAGATAGACATACAAAAGCAGTTTCTGGTTGAAGCGCTTGTCCTGTCACTCGCCGGGGGAGCGATGGGCATAGTGCTTGGAGTTATAATTTCCAAAACCGCAGCCCTGTTCACCGGTTGGCCCGCCGAAATATCACTTTCAGCCATTGTGGTCGCCTGCCTTTTCTCCGCGCTGGTGGGAATTTTCTTCGGTTTATATCCGGCGCGCAAAGCGGCAAAACTCAACCCCGTTGAAGCGCTGAGGCACGAGTAACGAATGAAAATTATGCTTGTTTCACCTCACCTGAATCTCGGATACGGGGGTGGAAGTGAAAAACAGATAATCGCACTTGCAGGCGGTTTCGCCCGCAGTGGATGCGAAGTTACCGTTTTTCTCACGGACGGAGAGGGAGACTTAATCGCCGACCTGCCGGAAGGCGTTGAAACCGTTCTCGGCAGGGCAAGCGGCTTTTTCTCAAGGTTGTGGGCGATATATCAAACGGCAAAAGCAGAAAAGCCCGACATTCTCTACGGCAGACTGTGGAGAATTAAACCGGCTTTGGTTCTCGCCGGAAAAACTCTCGGAATAAAAACGGTTGTTGTTGAAGACAACAATCCGGAGGAAAAAGCCAAAGCCGTCCGTCCGTTCACAAGAGCAATAAACATTGCGGCAAAATCACTGTGCTATAAAAGCGCGGATGCGGTAATTTCAATATCGGAGGAAGGTAAAAAACAGATACTCAAGGTTTTTGGCGTTGAAACCCGAATGATACACAACGGCATAGATACGGGCGGCATAGAAGAACTGTCGGAAGAAGAGGCAAATCACAGGTGGTTTTCCGATGATATTCCAATCGCGATTGCCGTGGGGCGGCTTGTTGCACAAAAGGGTTATGAAAACCTTGTTGAGTCGGTTGGGTTGGTCAACAAAACAACTCCTCTGCGTCTTTTGGTAATAGGCGGCGGCAACAAAAGCCATATCGTGGACGAGGCGGAAAAACTCGGCATCGGGAAAATGGTTGATTTTACGGGCGCGGTTCGCAATCCCCACAAATACACGACCCGGTGCGACATTTTTGTCTGCTCATCGCTGTTTGAGGGTTTCGGTCTTGTTCTTGCCGAAGCGATGGCTCTGGCAATGCCCGTTGTGTCAACCGACTACAGACACGGGGCGGCGGAAATTGTTGAAGACGGCGCGAGCGGAATTCTTGTTCCGGTGGGAGACTGCGGGAAAATGGCGGATGCCATATTAAAACTGATAAAAGACAGACCTCTTGCCGGAAAAATGGGGGAAGAAGCGAAAAAAAGAGCGGAGAATTTCGGCATTGAAAAAATGACGGAAAAAACTCTGCAAATTTTCAAGGACGTTTTGGGAAAACAGGCATGAGGATTATGTTTGTGAACCAGAGCATGCAGGCCGGCGGAGCGGAGCGGCAAATCTTCACAATGGCGAAACAGTTTGCCACAATACCGGACATGGACGTTTCAATTTTTCTGCTGAAGAAAGACGGAAGTCTCGGGAAAGACATTGGTTCGGAAATGCGGTCCAAAATAACATACTCAGATATCTATCTGACGGAGAAATGGCCTCTAAAACCAATTCTGCGCATAGCAGCGGTAATAAAAGCGGCAAAACAAATAAAGCCGGACATCATATATGCGCGGGTCATGCCCCTGCCCTGCGCGATTGCGGGAAAATTTCTCGGAATACCCGTTGTTGTGGTGGAAATTAACAATCCGGCAAAATCCATTGAATACATCAAATCCGCGCCGAAACGTTTTCAAACTTTCCTTGTCAGGAAAATATCAAGAAAACTCGCGACCTGCGTGGCGGCAAACTCTTCCGCGCTTGCGGACGAGACGAAAAAATACTGGAATCTAAAATCAAGACCGTCTGTAATTCATAACGGACTGGAACTGGAACGGATAGAAAAAAAGAGCGGGGAACAGGCAACTCACCCGTGGATTGCCGATAAAAAAACTCCCCTTATAGTGTCAGCCGGAAGGGTCGTCCCGGCAAAAGGTTTCGGGGATTTGATTGACGCTTTCGCAATCGTGCGAAAAACGGTGCAAACCCGTCTGATGATAGTCGGAGGAAGGGAAGACTGGAAGGAAAAAGAAAGACTTAAGGCAAAAATTGAAAAACTGAGCCTTGCGGACTGCGTTTCATTCACGGGAGATATACCCAATCCCTACCCTCTGATGAAGGCAGCAGATGTTTATGTCTCTTCATCGCTGTTTGAGGGCTTTTCAAACTCAATTCTTGAAGCCCTCGCTCTGGGCGTTCCGGTTGTCAGCACAGACCACAAATTCGGAGCGAATGAGATTATTGAAGACGGCAAAAGCGGACTCCTTGTTCCGGTTTCAAACCCGGAACAAATGGCTGAGGCAATTTTGCGAATTCTTGGTAACGGGGAAATTGCCCGGAATCTTTCCGTCAATGCGAGAAAAAGAGCGCAAAACTTTACGATTGAAAAAACCGCTACTGAATACGCAAAACTTTTCCGGGAAATTGCCGGGAGTTGAGAACCCTCAAATAAACGCCGCTTGAAAACGACCCTATCCGGCTCTTCTTTTTATATCCCTGAAAAGAATTACTGCGACGGGCAGGAATGTCAGAGGGAGAACCAGTTTTGCCAGAGCCGCTCCCTCAATGGAGTGGGCGGATGCCAGGTAGAACAGCGCGGCAGTATAAAGCAGTGTGCTCACAAGTGTCAGCCCCGTTCTGAACCATGTCCTTCCCAGAGCCAGACAGACGGAGCCAACCCAGAAAAAAAGTAAGGCGAAAGTCTCCACGACAATAATTATTCTCATTGCGGTGGCGGCGGGGACATATTCCGCGCCGAAAAAAATGAGGAGAATTGTGTCAGCGAATATAAAAAACAACCCCGCGACCGGAACAAACAACTTTGCCAGAAACCGGACTGAATAGGAGATAATCCGCTTGAAGTCTTCGTAGGACTTTCTCTCCTGGAGGCTCACAAGAGCGGGATACAGGGCTCTTGACGCCGGAGTTTTTAATTTTCCAATTATTTTCAGGAAAACGGTGGCAGTTTTATACAGACCCGAAGCCTCGCTTCCGGAAAAATATCCGAGAACCAGTATCGGGAAATTTCTGCTGAACACATTGCTGGCAAAACCCACAAAGGTTGAATTCAGAACAAAAAGCATTACGTCTTTAATCTCATTTTTCACCATGCCGACTTCGGCGGAAAACCATCTGCCGAGCCCCTCGGCTCTGAGAGTGCGGTTGACAAAAAACTGAAGAAAGCAGAAATTCGCAAATTTCCCGATAACATAAGCGACAAAAACGCCTTTTATACCGAATCCGGAAAGAAGAGCGGCAATAACAAGAGAAACCCTCAAAACAACTCCGGCAACTTCGAAAAGCGCGACACTGTCAAACTTTTGAAAAACTTCCAGAAGCGAGCGGGAGTTCACATTGACGGTTGAAACAAAAAGACTGAATGAGTAGATAAAAACCAGCTCAATGGCATTTTCCGACTTGATGAAAAGACTGTTTGCTATGCCCGCGAGCAGAACAGCCGCGACAAAAGCCACCGCGCCCGACAAAAAATCAATCAGATAGAAAAGTTTGACAAAAGAAAGAGTTTTAACACTGTCTTTTGCCTCCCGATATTTTCCGACATATCTAATAACCGCTTCGCGAACATTGAAATCCACAATGCCGTTGACGATGTTCACATAAGAAACGACTATGCTGAAAAGACCGAACTGCTCCAGACCCAGAAAACGGGCAAGAACTATCACCTCCAGCGCTGCGAACACCGAACCGATAATATCGCTGCTGAAAAGCCATGAGGCGTTTTTCAGCAGTCTCTTTTTTTCATTTGAGAATGAGTTTGACATTGTGGACAAACAACCGTTTACAAGAGAGAGTCCATAAAGTTTTTAATTTTCACGGCTCTGTTATCCCAACTGTTTGAGCGGGCAAGGTTGAGGGCATTTTCCGTTATTGAACTTACAAAGCGGGAATCGCTCAAACACTTTTTTATTCCCTCCGCAAGAAGCCGGGTGTCGTCCGGGGGAACCAAAACGCTGTTCTCTTCGGACAGAACTTCCCTGATGACGGGAAAATCGCTTGAAACAATGGGGTTCCCGGAAGCCATATATTCAATCATTTTAATCGGTGAAGCGCTCTGTTGAAGATTCCAGTCTTTGGAATAAGGCATTATGAGAACATCCGCCCCCATCTGATACGAGGGAATTTGGTATGACGGCTTGTGCCCCTCAAGTTTCACTCTGTTCTGCAAATTGTTGTTTTGAACTATTGCGCCGAGCCGTTTCAAATCTTCCGGCAATCCTCCCACAATCAAAACCAGCGCGGAGTCGTCAAGAAACTTTGCGCTCTCAATCAAGGTTTCCACCCCTCTTCCTTCGTATGGCTTGCCCGTATAGACAACAAGACTCTTTTCAAGTGGAAGAGACAGTTCCTTTCTGATATGCTGTTTGGAAACCCGCCGTTTTTCTTCATATGTTCCAAAGTTAACGCCGCTCGGAGCAGTTAACACTTTTTCGGGTTCCAAGCCCACATCAATCAACTGACGGCGCAACGTTTCTGTAATAGCAATAACCCCTCTCATCTTTTTCAGAAAGTTAATTTCCTGCGCAGCAGATTTCAGTGGCACATGAACTTCACAGAAAAAAGGAATTCCGCTCTTGCAAACGTAATTAGCCATTACCCTTCCCGATACTGCGGAATATCTGTAATAAACCGCCGCTCTTTCGCCATATCGTTCGCAAAGTTCGGAAATTTCCCTGCCAAGCGAGCGTTTGTAGACAAAGTCCAGACTGACAGGCAGAAAACTCAGGGAAAACAGCGTCTTGATATTCAAATCCTTGCTCAGCCCGAAGTAGTCTTTGATTTTATCCGTCAATCCCTTGTCATACCTCCTCAGCAGGAGAGAGACATCCATACTGTTGTTTGAGAAAGCGTCTATCATCATTGCAATCGCGACGTGATGGGCTTTCGGACCCGGAAACCGGGCGCGGTGAACATATGCCAACTTCTCTATGGAGTTCCGTGCGGTTTTGATATGTGTGTTGTTGAAATCCGTCATTACTTAACGGGGTCTGGTGGGCAACTACCTGAAAAAAGCGACATTTATGTTATTATACACTTTAACTTACTCCCTTACCCAAACAGAAAATGAAGATTTCTTTTTTTCAAGTTACTTCCGGAAAACGCGAAGGCGGTGGACTAGAAACCTACTGCTGGGAACTGGGAAAAACTCTGGCACAGCGCGGACACGAAGTAACAATTCTCGCCGGCGGACAGGGTTTCAAGCGCAATGAATTCGTTAATTACGAGGGTTTCCCCTTCCGTTCCCGCGAAGATTTTCCCAATCTTGGACAGGTCTTCCGCAAACTTCTGGAAAGAATCTCTTTTGCAAAGTCCGCCCTTCCCTCGTTGCTTACGGGCGGATATGACATAGTAATAATCAACAAACCCACCGATTTTCCCGCAATGTGGTGGGCAAAACGCAATGGGCTGAAGGCAAATGTCGTATTCAGCTCAGGAGGCAGAGACTTCTATCTGGGAGACGGACTTTTTGCGGGGTCTGTTGACACATGGGTTTCATGCAGCGATGAGAACTCCCGTAAAATCGGGGAACGTTATGGACGCAATGTAACCACCATCTATAACGGAGTTGATACCGGACTTTTTTCTCCGGGACCACAACCTGTGGCGTTGAGGAAAAAACTTGGGTTGGGGGACGGATGCAAAGTGATAATGAGTGTTGGACGGCTGGTTGACTGGAAGGGGCTTGATACAGTAATTCGCACTCTCGCACATATATCAGACATATACTATGTGGCTGTGGGCGGAGGACCCGCCCGTAACAGACTGGAAAATTTGGCGAAAGAGGTGGGAGTTGGGGAGCGTGTTATTTTCACCGGAGTTGTAGACAACAGCGAACTTGTAAACTTCTACCGTCTCGCCGATATTACTGTTCAGCCGTCTGTGAACAAAGAGGCGTTCAGCATTGCTCTTCTTGAGGCAATGGCTTGCGGTGTTCCGGTGTTGGCGGCCGCGAATATGGGCATGGAGGAAAGTGTCATTAATAATAAGACCGGCAGACTGGTGAATTCCCGCGACCCCCGAATATGGGGCGAAACCATAAAAGAAATGATTAAAAACGGCGGTATTCAAACTATGGGAATAGCTGCCAGAAAGAGAGTGGAGCGGCATTTTACCTGGGATATCAACGCTGACAAACTGGAAAAGTTGATTGCAAAATGAGTCTTGCCAATTTTAAAAAATATGACAGCAAGTTTTACAAAAAGCGTGGGAGCGAAGAATTCCCTTATTCGGCAAATATCATCTTGGGAATCGCCCTTAAAGTGCTCCCGCACGGCAAATCAGTTGTTGATGTGGGATGCGGAACAGGAGTATGGCTCCGAAGTTTGAAAGAAAACTACAAAACCGAAAAAATCGCAGGAATTGACGGCGAATGGATTGATCGCCAATATCTCAATGATTCCCGATGAGAATTTTATTAAAGCAGACATCTCAAAAGAGTTCCCTAAATTCAAAGAAAAATTTGATCTCGCAATCAGCCTTGAGGTTGCCGAACACTTGCCACCAGAAAGAGCGGAGAGTTTTATCAACTATCTAACAACTCTCTCAGATTTTGTTCTGTTTTCAGCGGCAATTCCATTGCAGGGTGGGATAAATCATTTCAATGAACAATGGCAAGACTACTGGGCGGATTTGTTTGAAAAAAAGGATTATGTCCCTTTTGATATTGTAAGGGCGAAGATTTGGAATAACGAAAAAATAAAAAACTGGTACAAGCAAAATATTATTCTTTATGTAAAGAAAAATGAAATCCACAGAATAAAAACTGAATATATACCAAAGAAAAATCTTGCTCTCTCTGTTGTCCACCCCTCCTACTATGAACACAGACTCTCAACAAAAAGTGTTCTTTGGAAAGGACAATTGAGAAACACTCTAAAAATATCCATTAAAAAAATCCTGAAGAATCTGTGGAAATAGGATTTTCCTCAAATCATTATGAAATTTTTATTTTTTATTCTCCTCCTCTCCGCCCCGTCCGCTTCCGCCGTGAGCGTTATAGACCGCACGGACGCAATCGCGCGGCAACTTATGTGCCCCGTTTGCGCGGGGCAGAGCGTTGCCGAG
Source organism: Candidatus Mycalebacterium sp. (assembly GCF_977828045.1). Classification (NCBI taxonomy): domain Bacteria; kingdom Pseudomonadati; phylum Thermodesulfobacteriota; class Candidatus Dadabacteria; order Candidatus Nemesobacterales; family Candidatus Mycalebacteriaceae; genus Candidatus Mycalebacterium; species Candidatus Mycalebacterium sp. Next base: position 9,808 of record NZ_CDWCUL010000017.1, read on the forward strand.
TCAAACTCAGACCTTGCGCGTGATATGCGGAAAATAATAAGAAAGAAGATTAAAAACGGGGAAACCGATGAGGAAATTATCCTGTGGTTTCAGGGAAAATACGGAGACACAATCCTCGCCAAGCCGCCGCTGAAAGGATTTAACCTTGTCATCTGGCTTCTGCCCATCACCGCCGCAATTGCGGGAGGTGTTTTCGCTGTTTTGTATGTGAGGAAAGAACAGAACTTGAATTGATTGATAGCTTGTCTTATTTGTATTGTGTTATTGCTTCAAATTACAAGGGGGTTCCGAGCATGCAACAGTTTTCAGTTCTTGTATGGCAGGAGAAAAATGCTTTCGTTTCAAAGCTTGAGGGGACAAACATCTCAAGTTACGGTGGAACGGTTGAAGAAGCGATAGAAAGCCTCAAAGAAGCGGTTGAACTCTACTTTGAAAATATGGCTGAAGATGAAAAACAAGAAGTCCTTGAATCTGCCGAACCCTTTGATGATAGAGAAAACACTTACCCTCTGTCTATTCATTAACAAGGCATAAACATTGAGTAAAAGACTTGTTCCTTGAAACAGTCGGGACTCGCAAGAAAATATTTCCTCAAATAGTCCTCACAAACCGAAAAATTCCCGGCACTCCTCAACCGCTTCATCAAGATTTTCAACTGGAAACCACCTGATGTCTTTTTCTTTTCTGAGCCATGTCATCTGTCTTTTGGCAAAACGCCGGGTGTCCGTGGAGGCGTCTTCAACCGCTTGCGTTTTCGTTATCTCCCCGTCAATCAGCATATTGGCCTGACGATACCCTATCGCTTTCATCGGCTTTACGTCCTTTGAATATCCCATGCCGCGAATTTGTTCGGTTTCTTCGACAATTCCCTTGTCAAACATCTCTTGCGTTCTGCTGGTTTATTTTTCCGACAAGCGCGTCCCTGTCAGTCGCGAGACCGATTTTGAGGCAGTCAAAACTGCCGTCCGAAAACCCGTGAGCGCGCCGAATTTCCGAAGCGGGCGCGCCTGCGGAATAAAAAATCTCAAGCGCGCGCCGTATGCGCACGGAATCGCGCTGATGAATCGCGGCGGCGGAAACGGGATCCGCATCGCGCAATTTTTCATAAAGCCAGTCGATTCCGTAGGTTTTTTCCTCGTCTTCAAGCCGCTTTCTTATTTCCGGGTCTGAAGGGCTTTCTATCAGCCCTTCAAGCAGGGCTCGAACATAAAGAAAGGTTCCGCCAACCACAATCGGCGGCGTTTTTTCCGCGCAAAGTTTTTCAAGTATGGGATTTGCCAGAGTCCGGTAGTCGCCCGCGTTAAACTCATCGTCCGGCTCGGCAACATCAATCATAAAGTGCGGAAACGCGCTCATCAAGTCGGCGGACGGCTTAGCGCTTCCTATGTCAAAATGTTTGTAAACCTGAAGGGAATCCGCGCCAACCACGGCTCCGGACAGTTCAGAGGCGAGGCGGAACCCGAAATCGGTTTTTCCCGATGCGGTAGGACCAACAACCGCGATAATCCGCCCGTTTTCGCACTCCGCGGTTATCTGTAATCCTCTATGTTTTCTCCCAACGCTTCCCTGCGGCTGAGCCGTATCTTGCCGTCTCTCTCTTTTGAAATGCACTTGACGAGAAGCTCGTCCCCTTCGTTTATCACATCGGTGACTTTTTCAACTCTTCCCTCTTCCAACTCCGAAATGTGCACAAGCCCGTCCCTGCCGTTGTCCATCTCCACAATCGCGCCGAAATCAAGCAGCCGTTTGACCTTTCCGAAATAGACTTTTCCGGGCTCTATCTCCTCAATGATTTTCTCTATGCGCTTAATCGCCATCTCGCATGACTCTTTGTCGGGAGAGGAAATAAGCACTTTTCCGTCGTCCTGAATGTCTATCTGAGCGCCGGTTTCTTCAATGAGTTTGTTGATTACCTTGCCGCCCGAACCGATTACATCGCGTATTTTGTCGGGATGAATTTTTATTGACATTATGCGCGGGGCGTGGGCGGAAATATCCGAACTGGGAATGTTTATTGTTTTGCCCATCTCGGCAAGCACGTGAAGCCGCGCTTCTTTCGCCTGCATGAGGGCGTCTGAGAGAATTTCCTTTGTAACGCCATCTATTTTGATGTCCATCTGCAACGCGGTGATCCCGTTCTCCGTGCCGGCAACTTTGAAATCCATGTCGCCCAAATGGTCTTCATCACCGAGAATGTCCGACAGAATGACGAGTTTATCCCCTTCTTTTATAAGCCCCATCGCTATTCCGCCAACGGCGGCGCGAAGAGGAACTCCCGCGTCCATAAGAGACATTGAAGCACCGCAAACGGTCGCCATTGAGGACGAGCCGTTTGATTCAAGAATTTCCGAAACAACCCTGATTGTGTAGGGAAAATCCTCTTTTGAGGGAAGAAGCGGCTTCACCGCCCTTTCCGCAAGTGCACCGTGCCCTATCTCCCTGCGCCCCGGAGCGAGGCGGAAACTCGTCTCGCCCACCGAATACGGCGGGAAGTTGTAATGAAGCATAAAACTCTTCTTCAAATCACCTTCAAGGGAGTCAATCCTCTGCTCGTAATATGAAGTTCCCAGCGTTGTGGCGACAAGCGCCTGTGTTTCGCCGCGAGTGAAAAGCGCGGAGCCGTGAGAGCGGGGAAGAAGCCCCACCTGTGAATCTATGTCACGTATGGTTTTGTGGTCGCGCGAATCCGGACGCACGCCGTCATTCACAATCAAAGAGCGGACGACCTCTTTGGTGGCTTTGTTAAAAGCGTCCGAGATGCGCCCTTCGCTTTCGGGGAAATCATGCCCGACCGCCTCAACTGTTTCGGCGCGCAGTTTTCCTATTTCTTCACTGCGCGCCTCCTTGGACGGCTTGACGACCGCGCCTTTAAGACGCTCCGAGGCAAAAGCCGCGACCGCCGAAGCAACCGCTTCATCCGCCGAGGGGTCATCTTCGTCAAGAACGCGTTTTTCGGCGGCAATGCCAGAAGCAAGCTCCTCCTGCATATTCACAAGCTCCTTTATGCGTTCGTGAGCGAACATAAGCGCGTCAATCATGTCCGGTTCGGGAACCTCGTTCGCTCCGCCTTCAACCATTACAATCGCGTCTTTTGTTCCCGTAACCACGATTTCCATGTCGCTTGATTCAAGATCCTCGTATGAGGGGTTACAGACCAACTCCCCGTCTATTCTTCCGACTTTCACTCCGGCGATGGGTCCTTCAAACGGCACGTCCGAAAGAACCAGAGCGGCCGAAGCGGCTGTCGCTGAAAGCACTCCGGGGTCCGCTTTTGAGTCCGCCGAAAGAACAGTAATCATCACCTGCGTGGAATAGGTGAACTTCTTTGTGATAAGGGGCCTGATTGAACGGTCTATTAGCCGTGAGGTAAGAATTTCCTGCTCACTGGGCCTGCCTTCCCTTCTGAAAAACCCGCCCGGAATCTTTCCCGCGGCGTATGTTTTTTCCTGATAATTCACGGTCAGCGGAAGAAAATCTTCATTGATTTTTTCGCTTTCCGCGACCACCGTGGCGAGAACAACGGTGTCTGAACAACTCATCAAAACCGAGCCGCTTGACTGTTTCGCCATTTTTCCGGTCTCTATTTTGTAGTTTGAGCCGAAAAGTGTTTTTTCAACTGTTTTGTGTGCCAAATTAAATAGTCCTCCGATTCACTCTTAATTAATGCCTGAGTCCGAGTTTGTTAATCAACTCGGCGTATTTGCGGGGGTCTGAACTTTTCAGGTAGTTCAGCAATTTCCTTCTTTTCGCCACAAGCCGCACAAGCCCCCTGCGCGAGTGAAGATCTTTTTTCATTTTGTTCGTATGGGCGGATATCTGCTCTATCCTTTTGGAAAGTATGCCAATCTGCACTGTGGAAGAACCGACATCTCCGGGTTTTTCCGCGAACTCCGCGATAACCTTCTGTTTTTCATCTTTGTCCAAAGTCAAATTAAAATCCTCCGAATTTTTTAATGCGAACCGAACACCCTTATCTGTTTGAGCGCCGGTGCGTCTTTCAAATTTTCAACTTCCCGGGTGTCCGACACAAACTCCGCTATGGACACCACTGCGCCGTTTCTCATCAGTTTTACAACCTCTCCTTTGCGGAAATCGCACTCGCACTCGGGCAGATGCTTCGTACTCAAAAATCCACCGCTACGGACAACCCGCGCGGCATCTTCATCTATGCAAACCAATTTCATATGCGAAAGAGCGTTATCAACGCTTATCAAAGTAAAATTCCCGGCTTCAAGGTCTTGCAAAGTCGCTGATTCTTCAATGGAAAACCTTCCGCTGCCGAGCCGCCTGAGCTGAACCAGATGAGCCATACAACCGAGAGTCTCGCCCATTTCGGATGCCAGCGCCCTGACATAAGTCCCGCGCGAGCATTTTACGAAAAACCTCACCAGAGGCGGTGAAAACTCAAGCAAATCCAGAAACTCAACCGTTACCCTTCTGGCGTTTCTCTCAACCTCCTTGCCAAGCCGGGCAATCTCTGAAAGCCTCACCCCGTTCTTCTTGACTGCGGAAAACATAGGCGGAACCTGCAAAAAAGTCCCCGTGTTTTCCTTGAAGCATGAGACTACATCATTACGCGAAACTTTTCCAACATCGCCCTCGCGCGTAATTTTTCCGGAAAGGTCAAAGGTGTCAGTCGCAACTCCCAAACGCATCGTCGCCTCGTACTCTTTGAACGATTCGTCAAGGTGGGGAATCACCTTTGTCGCCTCTCCCAGACAGACGGGAAGAACCCCCGTGGCGAACTTATCAAGCGTGCCCGTGTGCCCCGCTTTGCGGACTTTGAGGATTTTTTTAACCCTGTTCACAACATCGCTTGAGGTCATGCCGTCCGGCTTGTCAATTATAACCATTGCGTTCATGTCAACTTTATCTCGCCAAGTATTTTTCCGATTACACCGTCAAAATTGCCGTCAAAATTAAACCCCGCCGCGTTTTTATGCCCACCGCCGCCGAACTTCGTCGCCACCGCGCAAACGTCAATATCGCCGCGCGACCTTATGCTCCCCTTCCACGCCGGAGATTGCCCGCGCGCGGAGGTTTCCCTGAAAAACATCGCGACCTCAATCCCCTTCAAACTCATAGGATAATCAACCATTCCCTCGGTGTCTTCGCTTGATGTTCCAGTCGCTTCAAACATTTCACGGTCAACACAAACCCACGCGATCTTTCCCGTTTTATCGGTTTTGAGACTCCCCAGAACGCGGGAGAGAAGGTCTATTTTTCCGGTGGACTGGTTTTCGTAAACCGCGCTTGAAATCCGTTGCGGGTCGGCGCCGCACGAAACCATCTCGGACGCTATGGCGAAACACTGCGCCGTGGCGTTGGAAAACCTGAACGAGCCCGTGTCTCCCGAAATCGCGGCAAAAATGCAAGTCGCGCTCTGCTGCGTGAAGTCAGCGCCAAAAGATTTGAAGATTTCATAAACAAGAACGCCGGTCGCCGGCGCCGAGGTCTCAACCCATTTCACTCCGCCGCTCTCCATTTTGGTGTGGTGGTCAATGATGACAACTTCCGAGCCCGAATCTGCGGCGTATCGCTCAAAATCCGCACCCGCGCGCGAAACAACGGGGCAGTCAAGAACGATGAGCGCGTCAAAACCGTCTTTCGGGGTGTCCGTGAGCGTTGTCCGCACCCTCTCCGAATCCGGAAGAAACTCAAGGAATGAAGGAGCGCTGCTTGCGTTATAGAGAAAAACGGACTTGCCAAGCGATTCAAGTAAATTCGCAAGCGCGAGCATTGAGCCCAAAGCGTCCGAATCGGGATTTTCGTGAGAGGTCAGTAAAAAACCGCTTCCTTCCTCAAAAATATTCTTTATTTGAGCGGGGAAATTCAACTGTCAAAACGCCTTATGATGTCATCAACCCGGTGAGCGGAAAGCAAAACTTCATCGGGTTTAAACTCTATTGAAGGGACTTTTTTGAGATTGAGGCGGGACGCTATCTGTTTGCGGAAAAATCCCGACAGTTTATTCAGCGCCTCAAGCATTGGTTCGGACGAGCCGCCTTTGAGGTGGGTAAAAAACACTTTCGCGGAAGACATGTCTCCTGACAGCGAAATACGGGTTACCACGGCGCGCGCGACCCGTGTATCTCTGATGTTTCCCTCGCTAATTATGAGCGCTATCTCCCTGAAAATAAGATCTTTCACGCGCTCGCGCCTCTCGTAACTGAATTCGTGACCTTTTGTTCCCACAACAACCCTCTGCCGCCACGCCGTCCTACAACTGCTGCGCGGTCTCCTTTAGTAAATAAATCTCAAGCACATCGCCCACTTTCACATCGCTGAAATTCTCTACGGTAAGACCGCACTCAAAGCCCGACTGCACCTCTTTCACATCGTCTTTGAACCTCTTGAGAGAGCCGACCTTGCTTTCGTAAACCACGGAACCGTCACGCACAACCCTGACGCTTTCACCCCTCAACACCTTACCGTCATCAACGAAACAGCCCGCGATTGTCCTCTGCCCGGACATGCGAAAAATCTCCATAACGCGCGCGTGCCCAAGCGTTTCCTCCTCAACCAGCGGGTCAAGCAGACCCTCCATAATCCGTTTTATCCTGTCAATCACCTCATACACAATCTGATATGTCTCAACCAGAACCCCGCTCTCCGCGGCATCCGAAGCGGCTTTTGAGTCCGGTCGGACGTTAAACCCGAGAATTGATGCGTTTGTAACATTAGCGAGTTCAACATCGGTGCCGCTTATACCGCCGACCCCCGAATGAACGATTTTGACCGAGCATTTGTCCTGATCAATCTTCTCAATGGAATCCTTAACTGCCTCAACCGTGCCACGGGTGTCGGCTTTGATTATGAGAGACAACTCCTTCGCGGAGTCCTCCGCTTCCTCCTCCGTATTCTCAGGAGCGTCAAAGGAAATCTGAGACACATGCGGAACCTGAGGCGTCTCGCTCCGCACCAACTCCAACTTTCTGTTTTCAACTATCGCCCGCGCTGTTTTCTCATCGCGCAGAACGTAAATATTCTCGCCCGCTTCCGGCACGCCCGAAAGCCCCATAACCTCAACGGGAATTGACGGTCCCGCGCTTTTGAGTTTTGCACCGTTCTCATCTGAAATAGCCCTGACCTTGCCACTAAAAAGCCCCGCTATGACATAGTCGCCCACTTTCAAACTGCCCTTTGTAACAATCACATTGGCGAGTGCGCCGCGCCCTTTGTCAAGCCGCGATTCAAGAACAATCCCTCTGGCAAGCCCCTTTTGCGGCGCTTTGAGTTCAAGAATATCCGCTTGAAGAAGAATCAGTTCCAGCAACTCTTTGAGGCCCTGCCCCGTTTTTGCCGAGATCTCAACAAAAAGCGTGTCGCCTCCCCATTCATCGGAAACAAGCCCGTGCTCGGAAAGCTGTCTTTTCACGTTTTCGGAGTCGGCAGTGTCTTTGTCAACTTTGTTAATCGCCACAATGGCGGGCACGCCCGCGGCTTTGGCATGATTTATCGCCTCAACGGTCTGCGCCTTCACTCCATCATCGGCGGCGATTACAAGAATCGCCATGTCATTGATTTTCGCGCCGCGCGCACGCATTGAAGTGAAAGACTCGTGACCGGGCGTGTCAATGAAAACAACCGTTCCACTACCCGAAGCGACCTTATACGCGCCGATATGCTGTGTGATTCCGCCCGCCTCCCCCGAAGCAACATTTGACTTGCGCAGGTTGTCAAGAAGGGTTGTTTTTCCGTGATCAACATGCCCCATAACACTGACAACCGGAGGGCGCGGAGCCTCGTCTGAAAAGCCCGCCTCTTTTTCGTCCAAAAATGCCGCTTCGTCAAACCTGTCAACATCAACCTCAAGTCCGTATTCGGCGGCGACAAGCGTGGCGGTCTCATAATCAATGGAATCCTTCGGAGAGGCTTTCAGCCCGATGCTTCTAGCCTTTTCCCTCACATAGCGCATTTTTACATCCATTCTGTGTGCGAGTTCTTCAAGCGTTATGGTTTCGCCGATTTTGACGCTTTTTTTGCCGGCCGGCGGAGAATCCGTCACCTTTTTGGCGGCAGAGGGGGAATGGCGAGGCAATTTTTTCCGTCTGATGTCCTGTCTTCTGCGGAAACTCTTTTCGTCAACAACGTATTCCTTTTTCTTGGCGACAAGTTTTGGTGCGAGCGAGTCCTGAATCTGCTGTGCGAGTTGCTCCTTCTCGGGGTCGGGCGCGGCGGGCTTTTCTTTTTCGGCTTTTTTCTGCGGCACAGACTCGGGTTCTTCGGCGGGTTTCTTTTCAGGTTCTTCGGGTGTGGGCTCGGCGGCGGCTTCAGACTCAAGTGCGGCTTGCGGCTCGGCGCTCTCTTCGGGCTTTTCCTGTTTCTTTCTGCGCCTTACGACCCGCTTTGTGCCTCTGATTTCAGTAACGTCCCCGGATTTGGATTTGACAACCTTTGTCTCGCTTTTGGAAGGTTCCGCGTCGTCCTCATCGTGTTTGGACAGAGAAGAAAAAACGCGTCTGATTTTTTCAACAGTCTCCAAATCCACCGTGTTTGAAGCGGTTGAAAGGTTGACGCCCATCTCATTCGCGGTTGCCATAATCTCCTTGCTGGAAACGCCGAGATCTTTAGCCAGTTCGTGTACTCTTGTTGACTTCATCTTATATGCGGTGCGCTATCAGGACTGCCCGTCTTCCTCCGGTTTCTTTTCGGCTTCTTCGGTTTCTCCGGCGGACTCGGACAATTGTTCGGGTTGCTCTTCGGTGGTTTCGGGTTCAGACGCCTCTTGTTCGGGCTCAGTTTCCGTTTCAGGAACAGATTCAGAAGACGCCTGTTGTTCGGGCTCAGTTTCCGTTTCAGGAACAGATTCAGAAGACGCCTGTTGTTCGGGCTCAGTTTCCGTTTCAGGAGCAGATTCAGACGCCTCTTGTTCGGGCTCGGATTCCGTTTCAGGAACAGATTCAGAAGACGCCTGTTGTTCGGGCTCAGTTTCCGTTTCAGGAACAGATTCAGAAGACGCCTGTTCAACCGGCTTTTGCGCGGCTTCGGACTCAGGTTTTTGCTCAGACGCGGCGGATTTGAATGCCTGCCCGGTTTGCTCTCCGGCGGCTTCAGACTCCGGAACAAGCTCGGACGCCTGCTGCTCGGTCTGCTCCTTCACGCTCTCCTGAAATGCCATTCGCGCGAACGCAATTATTTCCTCAATCTCTTTACCTTCCATCTCACTGAGAACAGTTTTTATGCTTTCGGGATCGGCGAACACAATATCTTCAAGCGTGCGAAAGCCCTCGTTGAAAAGAAGAGTTGCCACCACATTACCAACCCCCGGAAGTTGATTGAGCATCGCGAGCGACTGCTCTTTCTCTTTCTTCATCTGATCCTCGGTCTTGATATCTATTTTCCAGCCGGTCAGGTTTGACGCAAGACGCACATTCTGTCCGCCGCGCCCGATGGCGAGCGTAAGCTGGTCTTCATCAACAACGACCTCCATCTGGTTATCGGCTTCGTCAATGATGACTTTGTTCACAACCGCAGGGGAAAGCGCGTCCGAAACAAAACGCCCCAGATTCGCCGACCACGGCACAATGTCTATCTTTTCGCCCTGCAACTCCTGAATCAGATTCTGAACCCTCGCACCGCGTATTCCCACGCACGCACCGACGGGGTCAACATCGGGATCGTGCGAATAAACTGCAATTTTCATTCTTGAACCGGGGTCCCGCGCAATGGCTTTAACTTCGATTATGCCGTCCGCAATTTCGGGAATCTCGCCCTCAAAAAGCCTTTTGACAAAATCCGGCGAGATACGGGAAAGTATGAGGCGCGGCACTCTTTTTTCCGTATCAATTTCAAGCAGAAGCGCCTTTATTCTATCTTTGGGCTCGTAAAACTCTTTGGGGGCTTTGTGCGAATACGGCAAAATTGCTTCGGCTCTGCCGAGGTCAATCACAAGCGTTCTCCTCTCAATCCGCCTAACAATCCCGTTCACGAGCCGCCCTTTGTAGTTTATGAACTCCTCATAAATGACCCTGCCTTCGGCTTCCCTGACCTTCTGCAGGATTTTCTGTTTTGCGTTGTGAATTGCAACCCGCGTGAACCCTTTGTGGGAAAACATGCCGTCGCCATCGCCGCTTTCAGAATCGTCTTTGTCCGACATGGCGTCCGAAGTCCAGACCATTACGCCGATTTCTTCGCCCGCTTCAACTTCAGGGTCAAGCTCCTTCGCCTTGCCAATCTCTATCTGCGTTGCGGGGTCGGACACTTCAGCAACAACGTCCTTGTAGCGGAAAAGCTCCACAACGCCGTTGTCGTAGTTGTATTGCACCTCAAAACCACTCTCTTCATATTCCTTCTTTGTGATGCTTTCAACCGCACTTACAACCGCCTCTTCAATGGCTTTGACGACTTCCTCTTTCTGGAGATTTTTCTCCTTTACCACTGTCTCAATGACTCTGTTCAGTTCAGTTGACATTTTACAACTCCCGTTTCAGATTTGCCTTTTCTATACCGTCAAAAGGTATTGAAAAAACTTCTCCGTCCGACTCCTCGCCAAGCAGTTTTACAAAACCGCTCTCAATTCCTTCTATGCGCCCCGTAAAAACCCTGCGTCCTTCAAGGGCGTCTTTCGTTCTGATTTTCGCCCTTTTGCCGTTGAACCTGTCGTAATCACCGGGTTTTACAAGCGGTCTTTCCACCCCCGGAGACGACACTTCAAGCGTGTATGGTGATTGCATAATCTCCTCAATATCTATCAAAACACCTATTTCCCTGCTGAGTTCGGCGCACTCACCGACGTTTACCCCGCCCGGTTTATCAATAAAAACAGACACCTTTCCGCCTCCGGCAAGGCGCAAATCCACAAGTTCAAGCGGGCTCGGCGCGACAACTCTCTCAACGATTTCAGATAGTCTGGCAGCCGTTCCACCCAAGTCCGAATCCGCATCCGCCCGTGTTTCAATACGGTTTTGCATCATTTTCTTCCCGCTACCAAACAAAAGCGGGCTCGGAAGCCCGCTTCTGCAAAAACCAGTAGCTGTTACATGGGCATTTTACAGAAAGACGGGGTTTTAAGCAAGACGCGCGGGCTCTAAAACCCTGAAACGCGGCAGTTTTAGCGGTGGTTTTTCATTTCCGCGATGTATTCCGCTTCCATATCTTTGAGTTTTTTTATACGTTTTTTCAAAGACGCCGCCTTTTCAAACTCCAAATCTTTTGCGCTTTTTTTCATCTCCAAAGTAAGCGACTTGATTGTGCCCGGAATCTCTTCCGGAGCAATTTCACCGGGCAAAACCGCTTCCGCCGAAATGTCAACATAATCCGCTTCGCACATAAGCCCCATCGCGCCTTTAAGGTTTTTTCTTACGGCGGACGGCGTTATGCCGTTTTCTTTGTTGTATTGAATCTGTATTTTTCTACGCCGTTCAGTCTCGTCCATCGCCGCCTTCATTGAGCGCGTTACCTCATCGCCATACATAATCACCCTGCCCGCGGTGTTTCTTGCCGTCCTGCCAAACATCTGGATCAGAGAGGTTTTACTGCGCAAATACCCCTCGCTGTCTGCGTCAAGCACGGCGAACAGAGCGACTTCGGGAATGTCCAGCCCCTCACGTAGAAGGTTGATTCCCACAAGCGCGTCAAACTCACCGGCGCGCAAATCGTGAATTATGCGAACCCGCTCAAGAGTCTCTATTTCCGAATGCATATAGCGCACCCGAACACCCGCGTCCCTGTAATAATCGGTCAGATCCTCAGCCATTTTCTTCGTGAGCGTGGAAACAAGAACCCGCTCGCCCGCCTTCGCGGCTTTACGGATTTCGCCGAGCAAATCGTCAACCTGTCCGCGTGCGGGTCTGACCTCCACCTCCGGATCGGCAAGCCCCGTGGGACGGATTATCTGTTCCGCCACCTGCCCGGACGATTTTTCAATTTCATACTCCGCCGGAGTCGCCGAAACATAAATTGTCTGCCCTTTCTTCTCTGTGAACTCTTCAAAATTGAGCGGGCGATTGTCAATCGCGGACGGAAGCCGGAAACCGTGCTCAACAAGCGTTTCCTTGCGGCTTCTGTCCCCCGCGTGCATGCCGCGAATCTGCGAAACGGTCTGGTGGCTCTCGTCTATAACGCAGATAAAATCGTCCGGAAAATAGTCAAGCAGCGTGAACGGCGGCTGTCCCTGCGCCCTGCCCGCGAGGTGGCGCGAATAGTTTTCTATTCCGGGGCAGAACCCCATAGTTTCAAGAAACTCCAAATCCCTCAGGGTACGTTCCCGGATTCTGTTTTTTTCCTCATCCATTCCGCGCGATTCAAACAGTTTGATTGTTTGCCTGAGTTCGTCTTTTATGGATTGGACGGCGGCAAGAAGTTTTTCCCTCGGAGCAACATAGTGAGACGCGGGGTAAAAAGACGCTTTTTCAATTGCGCGGAGAACCGAGCCCGTTTCGCGGTCAACCACACTCACCGAATCAATCTCATCGCCGAAAAACTCAACCCTTACCGCCTCGTTATCGCCGTGCGAAGGTATAACGTCAACAACATCGCCGCGAACCCTGAAGGTGCCCCGTTCAAGCGCGTGATTGCTCCGCTTGTATTGAATATCGGCGAGTTTTGACAGAAAAACATCCCTTTCCATCCGCGCGCCGACCTCAATAAAATTCATCATTCCGTAGTAGTCCTCTGGCGCGCCGATGCCGTAAATCGCGCTCACGCTCGCCACAACAACAATGTCGCGCCGCTCAAAAAGCGCGGTGGTTGCCGCGTGGCGCATTTTGTCTATGTGCTCGTTAATCGCGACATCTTTCTCAATGTATGTGTTGCTGTGCGGAATATACGCTTCGGGCTGATAGTAGTCGTAATAACTTATGAAGTAGTGAACGGCGTTTTCGGGAAACAACTCGTGGAACTCGCCATAGAGCTGGGCGGCGAGGATTTTGTTATGCGCAAGAATAAGCGCGGGGCGGTTCACGCGCGCTATGGCGTGAGCGATTGCAAAGGTTTTTCCGCTACCCGTTACTCCGAGCAGAACCTGATCCGAAATGCCGTCATCAAGCCGCGAGACAATCTGCTCAATCGCTTCGGGCTGCCCCCCGGCGGGGTTGAATTCACTGTGAAGTTTGAAATCGCTCAATACCGTCCGCTTTTCCCCTCAAACCCGCAACCTTTGCGCCTTTTGTGCTTCAAAACGGATAAATCCTTTCTTTGCTCCGGCGTGAGAACATCGCGCATGGCGAGAAGCATCTCCAACCGCGCGGATTTTTTCTCCGTCATCGCGGCGTATTTCTTTTTCGCCGCCGCTTTGATTTCATCGGCGGACGAATCAGGATTTTTCATAACCTTTTTGAACCGATGTTTCGCTTCGGCCCCTTTTTCGTATGCATCCGCGATTTCTTCATAGCTTGAAGCGGCAATTTCGTCCAACTGCGCAATTTGCCCGTCGCTGAGACGCAGACGCTCCGCCATGTCCGCGCTTCTCCACCAGAACGCGCCCATGCCGTGCTTGCCGTGTCCGTATTTTTTGTGCCCGTATTTACCGTGCCCGTATTTACCCTTGTGGCAACCGGATTTTCCTCCGTGCTCTTTGTCTCCGCCGGTGATTTTGTTCCGAAAACTCTTTTCACCGCCTTTTTTTGAATAGGGGCAATCCTCGTTCGCGAGGGAAAATGACGGCGAAAACACGACGGCGCAAAAAACCGCCGATGCCACATAAAGAATAGTTTTCCTGCTCATACTTCTGACCTCCGGTAACTGTCCAGATGCCGTAATGGTAAAAAAAAGTTGCGTGTTGTCAAGCGCGTATCTTGACAACATCGCGCTCGTTGTTATTGCTAATGGGTCAGATGAAAAACAGCAAAACAGCAAAAAACAGACCGGCGGTTTATCTGGTCGGCGCGGGACCGGGAGACCCGGGGCTCATAACCGTCAAAGGGATGGAAACCCTGGCGTGCGCCGATGTGGTTATTTACGACGCGCTGGCAAACAATTCTCTTCTGGAATTCGCCCCGCGCGGCGCGGAGATGATTTTCGCGGGCAAGAAAAAAGGGTTCAAAACTCTTGAACAGAAAGAAATCAACCGCTTGATGATAAACAGGGCGCGGCGGGGCAAAACGGTTGTGCGCCTCAAAGGCGGAGACCCTTTTGTGTTCGGAAGGGGCGGCGAGGAAACCGAAGCGCTGCTGTCCGCCGGCATTGTGATTGAGATTGTTCCGGGGGTGAGTTCGGTTCATTCCGTTCCGGCGTATTCGGGGGTGCCTCTTACTCACAGGAATTTCAATTCGTCTTTTACGGTCGTAACCGGGCATGAGAAGCCCGGCAAAAAATCTCGCTTGAAATGGAAAAATCTCGCGGGAATGGAGACCATCATTTTCCTTATGTCGCTGAACAATATTGAGGAGATAACAAAAAAACTCATACAAAATAAAAAACCGCGCAAAACCCCTGTTATGGTTACCTCGCGCGGAACAACGGGAAAGCAGAAAACCATTGTGGGAACGCTTGAAAACATAAGCGCGAAAATACGCGCCGAAGGAGCGGATTTCGCTCCGGCGGTCGTGATGGTGGGCGGCACGATTGGAATGAGGAAAAAACTGAACTGGTTTGAAACAAAGCCGCTTTTCGGCAAAAAAATTGTCGTTACGCGCCCGGCCGGGCAGTCGGCGGATTTTGTAAAACTGTTGCAGCAGCGCGGCGCGGAGGTTATCTCGTTTCCGTGCATTGAGATTGTTCCGCCGCGTTCGTGGACGGATGCCGACCGGCTTATTAAAAATCTTTCCCTGTGCGATTTTCTCGCGTTCACAAGCGTGAACGGCGTTGAGCGGTTTTTTGAGAGAATGAAAAAGAAGGGGCTTGATTCAAGGGCGCTTGCCGGGGTTCAAACCGTGGCAATAGGAAGCAAAACCGCCGAAGCCCTGAACGGCTTTGGCGTGGCGGCGGACATAATTCCGAAAAAATACACCGCCGAGGGAGTACTTGTGGAGATGAAAAAGCACAAAATTCGCGGAAAAACCTTTTTCATTCCGAGAGCCGAAAAAGCCAGAGACGCGCTTCCCGAGGGCTTGAAAAAAATGGGCGCAAAGGTTCAAACCGCGCCGTGCTACCGCACGCGGGTTCCGAAACACAGCTCCGCCGAAATTAACACAGTCGGGCGCGAAATGCTTGATGGCGCGGTGGATATGGTTGTTTTCACAAGTTCGTCCTCGGCGACAAACTTTCTCGCCATTTTCAAAAATGCGAAAGAGATTTTGAGCAAATCCGCAATCGGCTGCATCGGACCAATAACCAAAAAAACCGTGGAAGACGCGG
Source organism: Candidatus Mycalebacterium sp. (assembly GCF_977828045.1). Lineage (NCBI taxonomy): Bacteria > Pseudomonadati > Thermodesulfobacteriota > Candidatus Dadabacteria > Candidatus Nemesobacterales > Candidatus Mycalebacteriaceae > Candidatus Mycalebacterium > Candidatus Mycalebacterium sp. The sequence continues at coordinate 25,045 of NZ_CDWCUL010000017.1, forward strand.
GCTTCAAACCGTCCGTTGTCGCGAAAAAGCACACCGCCGAAGGTCTGGCGGACGCGATGAGCAGGTTTTTTGAGAAATAAATCAGCGGTATTGAACGCCCGCGTCTTTGAGTTTGACGATTAACTGCTCCTGAGTTCCCGCACCTTTCGTTGAGTTGCACGCTCCGCAGAGAAGTTGCAGATTTTCTATTTCGTGTCCACCGCCGTCGCTTTGCGAAACTATGTGGTCAACAGTCATATTGCGATAAGGAAATAAAACACGGCAACCGGTGCATTTTCCCTCTTGCCGTCCGTATAAAAATTTTTTCTTGTCGGGGTCTCTGTAATTTTCCGCGCCTGTTTTTCTTTTTGGTATATCCGTGCGATGAATCAAATTAAACCTGTCAAAAAGCGTGGTTTCTTTTTTCATCCGTATTTTTACAAGGTCAACGGCTTTTTCCGAAAGGTCTATGCCAATCCATCTGCGATTTAACTTTTCGGCGGCGATGAGAGCCGTAGCGCAACCACAAAACGGGTCAAGCACAATGTCGCCTTTTTTACTGGAAGCCAAAATTATGCGTTCCAAAAGAGCAAGCGGTTTTTGCGTTGGGTAACCGATTCTTTCCTTTGACTGAGATGACAAACGAGCAATATCGTCCCATAGATTTTTCAAAGGGTGTCCTTTGTTTTCTGACGGACGCAGTTTGCGAAAAGGATTGCCTTTGTTGTTCCATCCGAGATTTCCTGCAACATCAAGTTTTTCAAGACTTGACCTTACCATCCGCCACCCGTAATCGGGTCTGTAGCCTTTGTATTCGTATTCCTGATTAGGTCTTCTGCCCATACTGCCAGAGAGCGTTATTGGTCCCGGATAATAATTTCCATATTCGTCTTTGTGTTTGTACTTATCAGACATCTCTTTTTCAGACAGTGGTTTTCTTGCGTTGTCAAGATAAAGAACACATTCATCGCTTTTTGCGTAGCAAAAAATCGAATCTGTATCAACTCCGTAGGATTTTCGTCCTGTTTTCAAACCTTTCGGGTTGTCTGTTCTCTTCCACACAATTTCCCCTCTGAAATTGTTTTTCCCAAACACCGAATCCATCAACATTTTCAAATAATGGCTCGCGGTCGGGTCGCAATGCAGATAGATGTTTCCGGTTGGTTTCAAAATCCGCTTCATTTCCATCAGGCGAACCGCCATCATAATCAGATATGACTTCATTCCCTTGCTATGCGTAAGCTCGCTTGCGGAAATTGCTTCATAAACGGCGGGGGTTTTTTCGGCGATTTCGCCGTGCCATGCGTTATCAACATCAGAGAGCGTCCAAGTGTCTTTGAACGCCGCGCCTGCGGCTTCGCTTCCGATTGGAGCGGAATATGTGCGGTTGGAGTTGAAAGGCGGGTCAAGATAAATCAAATCAACGCAATCGTCTTCAAGTCCGCGCAAAATGGGCAGATTGTCGCCCGTCCAGATTGTCTGGTTTTTGAACATCGGTTGTTGCTGAACCGACTTTTAGGAGCCGGGTCCAGCAACAACTCAACAGAAGTTAAGGAGTTCCGCTTATTTCCCGAATGCAGGGGATCAAGCCCACATTTTAATCAGGTCTTTTATTCAACGGAAGACCCGACAACGGGTCTTCTGTTGAGTTGTTGCTAACCCTTATTATAAAAAGTATTGGGAAGGCAGTTCAATCGGTTTTACGCACTTTGCGGAATAAAACCGCAAATGCAAGAACAAGCGCGAACACCATCGCGGGCAACAGCCATACGGGTTTATCGGGCGGGGGCGATTTGACTGAAATTTTAACTTTTGCGCCTTTGACAAGTTTTTTTGATTCCCATCGGAGAAAAACCCTTCCGTCTTCGCCACTTACCTGTTTCTTCTCTCCAAGCCCTCGAACCTCAACGCCTTGCAGAGCGGACGAAATCACGACAAATGACGAAGTGTTGTATTCAAGCGTTTTTGTGAACGCGGTTTGTTTCGTGTTTTGGAACGGAACAAGGTAGGAAAACACAATTTTTTTCAGACCCGGAAGCACCGGCAACACAAATGAACCGGTTCGCGCCGAAACACTTGAGGAATCCGCGCCGTGAATGAAATTCAGATTTTCCGCGCCTTCGGGAATGCCGAAACGCAAAGTTGCGGAGTTTTTATCATCATTGTCCGCGACAACGGCGAGTTTGTTTCTGTTCACAAATTCAACAAATTCGGCGACCCTGATTCCGCCCTCAAACGGCTCAACAATCATGTGCGCGAGCTCAAGCCCTATCGCGCCGCCGTCCGTTGTGGTTTCGTATATCGGCAAAGTGGTTTCAATCTCGCGCCGGCGCGGAGCGAAAACCATTTTGTCCGTTTCGTATAAAACGCCGTCTTTTTGGATTGAGATTTTGTGAGAGGCGCTCCACGACAGCCCTTCAAAGCGAAAACCACCCTGTTTGCCGCTGGTTTCGGAGCGCTCTGAAATCAGACGTTCGGCAATGAATGAGGAGAGCAAAATGTTTACGTCCGCCGCCGGTTTTCCGGTTGTTTCGTTCACAACTTTTCCGGAAAACACTCCGCCGTCCGGCGCGTCAGAGGAGACATTGCGCAGGGAAAACAGATAGTCCGCGATTTTTTCCGCTTCGCGCGGGCTTACATTGGTCGGGGGCATCGGAGGATAGCCCTCGTTCACCGGAGCGCCGCCGCGCGCTTCGTAAACGGCGGAAGGGTCTGTTATCCAGAGGGCAATTTCATCTTTTGAATACCTGTCAAAAACGCCTTTAAGGTCGGGACCGGCGAACCGCCCGCGCCCGATTGTGTGGCAACGGACACAGCCGCGCTCAACAAAAAGCGCCTCGCCCCCGTTCGCTCCGCTTTCGCCCGAAAAAAGAAACAGCACGGCAAAAAATGCGGAAAGGATGACAAATCTCATTCAAACCCGCCCCCGCCGCGCGCGCAAAAATGACATCGCCGCGCCAAGTAGCGCGACAACGCCGCCCGCCCAAATCCACGACACCATCGGGTTCAAAACCGCGACCATCAAAACAGAATCGTCATTGTGCTCTTCCGCAAGAACGACATACAAATCGTCTTTCCATGTTGAGATTAACCCCACTTCCGTTTCGCGGTTAATCTCCCTGTTGCCCTCGTATAGATACAGATTTTTTTCAGCCGTTAGAAATCCCGTGGGAGAGCCGTTTTTTGAAACCTTAACGCGCACGGATATAACCTTTTTGGCGGGCGTGGAGCTGCGATTGATTGAACTGTATTCCAACTCGTAGCCGCCGACCGAAAAACTTTGCCCCGGAGCGAGGAGCGCTTCGCTTTTTGTCGCAAATACCGAAGACGCCGTAATGCCCGCAACTATGAGAGCGACCCCTATGTGCACAACGTATCCGCCGACGGCGCTCGCTGATTTCGTGCCTTTGTATATGCCGCGCACGGCGGATGACGCCGAAAAAACGCAGAGCGAAAACGCGGCGAGCGCGGTGATTTCAGTCATTCCGTAAAACAAAAGAACCGCAAGCGTTGCCGCCGCCAAAACAAGCGGAACGGCAAACGCGCGCAAAAAAGCGGGAATCGGGGTTTTGCGCCACGGCAGGAGGGGCCCTATGCCCATCAGTGTTATCAGCAAAAGCCCTATGGGGACGTTAAGCCGATTGAAATACGGGGGGCCTACGAGTATGCGGTTTCCGGTTACGGCTTCGGAGAGAATGGGGAAAACCGTTCCGAAAAAAACCACAAAAGCCGCCGCAAGAAACAGCACGTTGTTGAACACAAACGCGCTCTCGCGCGAAAGCGCGGAATCAAATCCGCTCTCGCGCTTAAAGCCGTTTTTGCGCAGGAAGAACAGCGCGGACGAAAAAACCGCTATAAAAAGCAGAAAGCCCGCGAACAGGGGCCCTATGTCTGAAACGGCGAATGAGTGAACGGATGAAATAAGACCGCTGCGCGTTATGAAAGTGCCGAAAATTGAGAGGAAAAAAGTGATTGCGAGAAGCCAGATATTCCATTTCATAAACATATTTCTTCTCTTTTGAACCATTATGGAATGCAAAAAAGCCGTTCCGGAAAGCCACGGCATAAACGCCGCGTTTTCAACGGGATCCCACGCCCAGTAGCCGCCCCACCCAAGCTCCAGATAAGCCCACCGCGCTCCAAGCAACAGACCAAGGCTGAGCGCACCCCATGAAAAAAGCGTCCACTTGCGTGACAGATTTACCCACGCATCGTCCACCTTGCCGCAAAGCAGTGCGCCCATGCCCAAAGCGTATGGAACGGTTATGCCCACGTATCCGATATACAACGCAACCGGATGAATCGCCATATATGGGTTTTGGAGAATGGGGTTGAGCCCCCTGCCCTCCTGCGGAGAAAACGGAAGCGTTTCAAACGGACTTTCAACAAAAGCGATTAGAAAAAGAAAAAACGCGGACACACACGAGAGAACTCCCGTAACGTTCGCCTTGAGCGGCTCGGGCGCGTCTGAACGCAGAACAAACACGGCGGCATACGCCGCGAGCACAAAACACCAGAGCATCAGCGACCCCGCCTGCCCCGCCCACAAAGAGGTGAAGCGGTAGATAACGGGCAGGTCTGAACTCGTGTTCATAGCCACGTATTTCAGTTCAAAGTTAAGCGAAACAAGTTCGGTGAGCAAAAGCGCGACCGCCGCGCAAAGCAGAACAAAACCGGCGACCACGCCGTTTTCCGCGCTTTTCACCAGAGCGCGGCCGCGACCGCGCAAAGCACCTCCGGCGAATGAGCAGACGGCGCAGTAAATGGAAAGCAGAAAACAGAAAATGACCGCGGACGAGCCCAGCTCAGGAAGGTTCATCTGGATTTGCCACTCTCCGGATATAAACCGTCCGCCGATTCATATTTTGTGGGGCACTTTGCCAGAAGAAGGTCGGCTTCAAAACTTTCAGAGCCGCGATAAATCCCCTCAACAACGGCTTCAACCCCTTCGGTGAAAGTGTCCGGAACCTCGCCCCGGTAGGAAACTTTAAGACTGTCCGCGCCGCCGTTTATGGAAAAACGCACCTCTCCGTCCCGTTTCCTGACTATGCTTTTTTCCTTAACGGGTCCCGAAACTCTGTATCTTTTTCCTTCCTCCGCACTCCGTTTGAGTTCGGGAACGGTCAGATAGTAGACCATTGTGTCGGTAACGCCGTCATAGACGAGATATGCGGTTGAAAGCAGAACCGTTAATACCAGAACGGCAATTTTAATTCCGGGGGATAACATCGCGGCATACGGGGAACAAACTTTTAGTCCTTGCTCGAAAATCCGCCTTCAGAGGCGCGGGAGCGCAAACGGCGGCCACGGGAAAACAGAATCAGAACATACGCTCCGAGAACCAACCATGTAACAACGCATGAAGCGATAAAGTATCCCAATTTCAAAAACCTCCGGCGGGAGACCGCACTAAACTAACATAGAAGCGCGTTGTTTCAATGCGGACGGCGCCTTTTATTTCCGCGCCCGGTCTCAGGCGAGGGAAACGGCTTCTTCAAGCAGTTCTTCAAGCAACACGACCCCTTTGCGCCAGAAACCCGGCGCGTTTATGTCAACTCCGGTTTTGTGAATAAGCGCTTCGGGGCTGTCGCTTCCGCCTGAAGACAGGAGATCCATATAACCCGAAACAAAATCGCTTCCGCGCCGCGTGTATTCCTCGTAAAGAGACAGAACAAGAATCTCCCCGAACGAATACGAGTAGCAGTAAAAAGGCGAGTGTATGAAGTGAGGAATATACATCCACCACAGCCCGTAATCCGCCGTAAGCGTAACGGAATTGCCAAACATCGCACGGTTGGCATCCAGCCACAACCCGCTCACGCGCTGAGGAGTGAGTTCACCCTCATCGCGCCGCGCTGAGTGAAAAGACTGCTCAAACCGCGTCATAACGGTCTGGCGGAAAATGGTCGCGAAAGACTCTTCAAGTTTTCCGCATAGAAGAGCGAGGCGGTCTTTTTCGGAACATTCGCGTTTTAGTTCCTGAAAAACAAGCATCTCCGAAAAAACGCTCGCGGTTTCCGAAGTTGTAAGAGGCGCATCGCAGTGGAAATATCCGTTTTTTCGCGAAAGAAACTGGTGTATTCCGTGTCCGAGTTCATGCGCGAGAGTCATCACATCGCGCGGGGTTCCCTGATAGTTCATCAAAATATACGGATGCGCGGACGGAACGGTTGAGTGGCTGAACGCGCCTCCGTATTTGCCGTCGCGGCACTCGGCATCTATCCAGTTGTTTGTGAAAAAAGTCCGCGCCACGCGCTCCATTTCCGGGGAAAATCTTTTGAGGGAGCGCAGAATAATTTCCCTCGCTTCGCCGTAGCCGATTTTCCCACGCGCCGCCGCGACCGGAGCGTAACGGTCATAATCGGCAAAACTTTTCAACCCCAGCAGTTTTTTCTTGAAGCGGTAGTAACGCTTCACAATTCCGTAGCCCGCTTCACACGCTTCAAGCAGACTCTCAACAAGTTTGCCGTCAACTTCGTTGCCCAGGTTCCGGGACGACATGGGGTTTTCATAAGCGCGCATTCTGTCATCCAGCCAGTGGTCAACGGCGAGCGTGTTGAAGATAAAAGAGAGGGTTTTTGAGTTTTCACCAAGCCCTTTTGTCAGGGCACGCGCGGCGGACTGTCTTACTTTTCTGTCAGGATTGTAGAGCAACGAAAGGGTTTCAGTTTCGTTGAGTTTTTCGGTTTTTTTGCCCATTTTGACCTCAAAACGCATGTCGGCGAGGAGTTCGTCAAAAAGCCGCTTGAACGCCGATGAGCCCGTAATGGATTTCTCCATAATAATTTTTTCCTCTTTCCCGCTGAGAATGTGGGATTTGTAGGCGCGTTTTGTTTTGAGAAAATGGCGGTAAGGCGAGAGTTTTGAGTTCGTGATAAGCGCTTGCGCCTTTTTTTCGGGAGTTTTTACCCACTCAATATCAAAGAAAAGCAGGTGTCCGCGTATGTCAGCATACTGCTCTCGCACGTATTGGAGAAGCGCACCCGCTTTGGGGTCGCCGGTGTTTGACGAATGAAGGAGTTGGGCGTAGCAGTAAATTTTCGCGGCGGATTCGCTTATTGACTCTAACTCCTTGAGAATCGCGGAAAGCCGCACGGCGGACAGTTTCGCACTCGAAACGGCGTTTTTGTATTTCTTCTCAAAATCATTGGCACGGCGCAGGCACCTCCGGGCGGACTTGCGTATGTGCGGGTCGTCCGGTCCGCAAAAGAGGTCGGATAAATCCCATTTTACACCTTTGGCTTTGTAGTTTTTTACGCTTTTCAATTCCCCGTTTTCTCTCTTGAAGCCGTGTGCGTTACCGAAACCGAATCGGCAAAGCGGAGTGCCCCGGGCTTGTCAACCTTGACCGAAACTTTGAGAACCTTGTCTTCGGCAAGGGCAAGTTTTGCTATTCCGCCCACGATTGTTTCCACAAGTGAAAACTTTCCGCCTTCCACGAATTTGACGATTTTTTTGTTCAGTTTTTTGTAATCCACGGTGCCGGAAATATTGTCCCCAATCGCCAGAAGATCGGGACAGTCAATCTCCATTTCGGTGTTGATGATGACTTCCTGCAATATCTTTTTTTCCCACTCAAAGATGCCAACAACGGTTCTGACGCGGAGATTTTCAATTTTAATTACGGTCAAAGGTGCTGACCTCCGTCAACGAAAAGCGCTTCGCCGGTTACAAATGAGTTTTTCACAAGGTACTCAAGCGCGAGATTAATGTGCTGAGTCTCTCCGCCTTTTTTCAACGGGATTTCCCGTGCGATTTTTTCAAAAGCCGCTTCCTCCGTCTTCGCCGTTTTCATAATGGGTCCGGGGCAGATTGCGTTTATCCTTATGCCCGGAGCAAGCGCCCGCGCGGCGGCAAAGGTGAAATTATAAAGGCATTTTTTGCTGATGTTATAGGCAAAATGCGCGGTGTGGTTTTTTGTTACGCGGGAATCAATGATGTTCACGACAAGCCCCTCTTTTGTCAGGCGCGCGAACGCCTGCGCCGCAAAAAAAGGCGACTTAAAATTGACCGCAAAATCGTCTTCAAGCGCGCGTTCGGTGATTTTTTTGAAATCAGACCTCCGGAAAACTGAAGCGTTGTTTACAAGAACGGAAAGCCCGCCCATTTTGCGGCTCGCCTTCTCCACAAGTTTTGCCGCATTAGCAGGACGGGAAAGGTCTGCGCGGAAAAGCTCGCAACGCCTCCCTTTGCTTTTGACGAGTTTTGCCGTTTTCCGGGCGGCTGATTCGGAGTTGCGGTAGTGAAGCGCTATGTCAAAACCCATTTCCGCAAGGTGAACGCAGACACTCGCGCCGATGCGCTTTGCTCCTCCGGTAACAAGAGCCGTTTTATTTTGATTTGACAAGACAGTCCCGTACCACAGGCGTCATAAGAATGGGTCGGGCTCAAATTCGGGTTCAAGAAACGTTACATCGCCTGCAACGTAGTCAATAAAGTAATCTTCCCAGAAAGTCAGCAACGAGGAGTCTCTGATGCTTCCCTCTCCCTGCTCCCTGTAGAGAATCCAGAGTTTGATATCCGTTTCACCCTTGAATTTGGGCTTTATTTTTCTTTCAAGATAAAACTCGTTCGCACGCTTGCTTTTCACATCCTTAAAAGAAGGGCATTTCCAAACGCTTTTGTAGCGGGAATACGCAAACCCCTGCCTGTAAATCCGCTTCACGCAGAGCTTGTCAAGCGGCAGACTTTTGGAATTGTGATACATGTTTGAAACAATGAGGAGGGTCTTTTTCTCGTATTTGTCGTCAAAATCAATCGCCGAAGAGCGCGTTATTTCGTGAATGGCTTCCATCAGCGGGGTTTTGTCGGTCGGTTCGCGGTTTTTTTCCGCCTTTTCCTGAATTATTTCAACCACCTTCTCCTTAATCCTGCGCAGGTAGCCAATCCTGTATTCAAGATCAAGTCTCTGGCGGCTCTCAATCAGCAGGTCAAAGTGATCTCTTTTGTCCTTGGAAGTATTGTTGCCGTTTTTCGGACGGCAGACGGAAAGCAGAGGCGTTAGTTTTGTAACCGGCTCATTGCCGTCCATTACGATGAGGGAAACCTTACCGTAGATCTCCACGTTTTCCAGCAACTTCTCGGTGAGGATGTCGTTTTTCATGAGGTTTATCTGCTGTTCGGTAAATCCGTCCGTAACGTCAATGAAAATCAGCAGATGCTCATTTGAAAAACCGGGCTGGTATGGGCAGAAAGTTCTGGGATCTCTTTCAGTTTCCTGCACAATTGGCAAATCCGCGGACCCCGTCGCTTGCCCGGACTCCGCCATTTGCCCTTGCGCGGAAGCGGGCAAAACGCAGAAAAACAGGAACAAAACTGAAACTAAAAATTTTTTCATGGCTTGCAAAAACACAAAAGATTATTCTTTGCTGTCATAGTCATCCTGAATTCCCTGAAGAAACTTGCGAAGACCCTTATAACTTTCATCGCGGACGGAAGTCATTTCACTCTGTATCTGATAAAACTTGTGCTTAACATCCTGCATGTCGGAGTTAATCAGATACGCCAAATGAGAGAAAGTTTTTGAAGGGTCTTTCTCCTCCTCGGAAAAAGTCCACTTTGCCTGAAAATATTCCGGCGGTCTTTTTGTACTGTAACTTGAGTGCCTGCCTTTTATGTTGGCGGCTCTGTAGTCGTTAAGAAACTTGTTTGAGTCCTGCTCCAATTGACCTATCCAAACCGCATAGCTTGAAAACTGCTGGCGAACCGTGTTTTGCATCGTTCCCCAGCGTGTGAGCCTCTCTTCAAACTCTCCAAGCCGTACTTCCATTACTTCGCAAGATTCGTCAATAATGTTAAGCACTTTATCGGCGAGTCCTTTCTTCGCCTGGTCAAGCGGTTCCGCCGCCTCGCGAAACTTTCTGAAAACCTCTCCGTAGCCGGGATAGGAATCGTCAGAAAGATATCCGTCAATCAATGCCATTATCGCGAAACAGATTCCGACTCCGATAACAAAAAGCGAGGGGATATCGTCGACTTGAGAAAGAGTTTCCCATGGCTTCAGAGCGTTAATAGACACGGCGGCGGACTCCACTTCTTCCCACGACCTGATGTTGCTTGTTGACAGAGCGGTGCTTCTGAATATTCCAAACACAAGGTTGACGTAAAGAATCACAAGGCCATAAAATAATGTGGTCGCCGAAATTGCCAGTTTGCGCACGGTGCTCTGTATTCTGTTGAGTTCTCTAATCAGAATTTTGCCCGCCAGAAAGGAAAGGAAAACATTGAGGGTCGCGACTGTGATGGCAACCGCAACTCCACCTATGAGCCCTTCAACAATACCGCTCACAAGAGCGCCGTTGAGAATCACCTCTGCAAAAAACAAAAACCCGATAATGCAGGGGCCCCAGAACTTTCTCCACGAGTCTGAATAGATGGGCTCTCTGTTCAAATTGTGCTTCTGTTTGAAAACCTGCACATTTTTTTCCGCGATTTTCTTTTGCGTGGACAACTCATTCATGCGCACGCTCGCGTCCGTGAACTCTTTTTCAACTCTGCTTTTGAGCTGAACCGGCATATACCTCAAATCAAATCTTTCCAAAAAAAGCTTGGTATTGGCGGTCTCTTCGCCGAGTTTGATAAACGTGTTTGACACACCCTCAAGAACCGACACGTAAAAACGCCGCATTCTTCCGATAATCTCATTTTCCGTAGTCGAAAAAATCATGGACTCCGGCTCCGGAAAACCATCTGCGCCCTCTCTCATCGCGACTTCGGTTATTTTAAGTTCGTTCTCTGTTTCGTCCTTTGGAAATACGGGCCACTCAAAGGAGTACTCCATACCAGTTCCTGAAGATTTACTCAATTTTTACACGCCTCCCTCTAATATGAATGCCTGCGAACCTAAAATTAACCTAAAAAAACAAAAAAGCAAAACTTTCCCCTCTATTGCAAGTGGGCAAATTTGTGGTTTCATATATGTTTTCCTGCAAAACTTGAGTTTCAAAATGAGAAAAACCGCGACAATGAAAATTGTTAATTGCGTCAGAACTCTTTCAATGGACGCCGTTGAAAAAGCGCAGTCGGGGCATCCCGGCACGCCCATGGCGCTTGCCCCCGCCGCCTTCAAATTGTGGGACAAATTTATCAGGCACAACCCGTCGAACCCCGCGTGGAGCGCACGCGACCGCTTCGTGCTCTCCGCCGGACACGCCTCAATGCTTTTGTATTCAATGCTTCACATATCCGGCTACGGAGTTTCCATTGAGGACATAAAAAAATTCCGGCGGCTCGGAGGCAAATGCGCGGGCCACCCCGAATACGGGCTTATTTCCGGAGTTGAAACCACAACGGGCCCCCTCGGGCAGGGAGCGGCAACCTCGGTCGGAATGGCGGCGGCGGGAAAATGGCTTTCAAACCGCTTTGACAAGCCCGGTTTTCCGGTCGCGGGATACAACGTTTTCTCCATACTCAGCGACGGCGACATGATGGAGGGAATCACCTCCGAAGCGGCCTCGCTTGCGGCGCATCTGAAACTGGACAATCTGGTCTGGATTTACGATGACAACAGCATCACGATTGACGGCAAAACCGACATTTCGTTCTCCGAAAACGTCAAAGACAGATTTGCCGCTTATGGATGGAAGGTTTTCAGCGTGGCGGACGCGAACAATCTCACGGCTCTTGAAGATGCGTATTCCAAAGCCGTAAAAAGCAAAATGCCCGCGCTTGTTACGGTCAAAAGCCGCATAGCCTTCGGCAGTCCCGGCAAGGAAAACACTCCGGAAGCGCACGGCGCGCCGCTCGGCAAAGAAGAAGTGGCTCTGACGAAAAAGTTTTACGGAATCAAATCCGCGCCGGATTTTTATGTTCCGAAAGAGGTCGCCGCCTACCGTTCATCGGTCATAAAAAAGGGAAAGAAACTTGAAAAACAATGGAAGGCGCTTTTTGACAGATATGCGAAAAAACACCCCGCCGCCGCCGCCGAATTAAAAGCGATTTGCAAAGGCTCCACACCAAAGGGCTGGGCACGGGACCTGCCCGTTTTCAGCGATGGCGACTCGGTTGCCACGAGAACCTGCAACGGCAAAATCATGGAGGAGATAAGCGCGAAAATTCCATGGTTTGTCGGAGGCGCGGCGGATGTGGCGGACTCAACAAAAACAAATATTAAAGCCGCCGGAACTTTCAACGCCGCACAGTGCGGCGGAAGAAATTTCCGTTTTGGAGTACGCGAGCACTCAATGGCGGCGTTCTGCAACGGTCTCGCTCTCAGCGGACTCAGACCCTACGCTTCGTGCTACTTCGTTTTTTCGGACTATCTCAAACCCGCATTGCGTCTGTCCGCGCTTATGAATTTGCCGGTCGTCTATGTGTTTTCACACGACAGCATCGGGGTCGGCGAAGACGGGCCCACGCACCAGCCCGTTGAGCATCTGGCCTCACTGAGAGCCACTCCGGGGCTTAATGTCATAAGGCCCGCGGACGGGAATGAACTCAGCGCACTGTGGCCCGTAATAGTTGAATCGCGCAAACCGGCCGCGCTCGCACTGACGCGGCAGAACGTTCCGGTTCTGGAAACGGAGGGGGCGCGTTCGGGTGGCGCCGTGCGCGGCGCGTATATCGCGGCGGACTGCGCGGGCAAGCCGGAAATCATAATTATCGCGACCGGCTCGGAAGTCGCGCCGTGCGTGGGCGTTCACAAAAAGCTTCTCAAAGCGGGCGTGAAATCGCGGGTCGTCAGCATGCCCTGTTGGGAAATCTTTGACCGCCAGCCCGCAACCTACAAAAACCGCGTGCTTCCACCTTCGGTAAAAACGCGCCTTTCGGTCGAGGCGGCTTCAACACTCGGCTGGGAAAGACACACGGGGGCGGGAGAACGAACCTTTTCTCTCGGAATTGACACTTTCGGTGAATCTGCTCCCGGCGGCGATGTTATGAAGGAATTCGGATTTGATGAAAAAAATATATTCTCCATCGCGAGGAAACTCATTCGGAAAAAATGACGGGCAAAAACATCTGCGCGAACTACATTGAAATACCCGGCGGCTCATCCGGAGAATTTGAAAAGGCACTGAAAAATTCCACGGACGGCGTCATCATAAAACGGCTTTGGGAACGCGACCCCTCGCTGTGGAAAGGAGACGCCGATTTGATTGCCAGCCGGCTCGGATGGCTTTCGCTTCCTGAAAACACCGCGCGTGCGCTTGAAAAAATCAACGGCTTTTCCGCGCACCTGAAAAACGGCGGAATTAAAAACGTCATTCTCATCGCGATGGGCGGCTCAGCCCTGATATCAAAGGTCTTCGCGCGCGCGTTCGCGGATTCCGGCGGCGCGCGCCTCACCGTTATTGACACAACGGTTGCGGACACAATCGCACGGGTTTGTAAAAACACGGACTGGAATAAAACTTTTTTTATCGTCTCGTCAAAATCAGGTGAGACCGTTGAAACCGTCTCGGCGGCGTCTTTCTTTTTTGAGCGTCTCTCCGAAAAACTCGGAGCGGACGGGGCGGCGCAAAGGTTTGCCGCGATAACGGATGAAGGCACGCCGCTTTTTGAGAGCGCAAGTGAACGCGGATTTGCCGAAATTTTCACCGGAGACAAAACGGTCGGCGGGCGTTTTTCGCCTCTTTCCGTGTTCGGAATGGTTCCCGCCGCAATTGCAGGGGCGGATGTGGGCGCGATTCTGTCAAGCGCGCGGGATATGGCCCGGGAACTGCGCGGCGAGCGCGCATTGCCGGAGGGCAACACCGCTCTAAATCTCGCGGGCGCAATTGATTTTTTCAGCAAAAACGGAAACGGCGCGTTTTATGTCCGCTGTTCGGACGCCATCGCGGGCTTTGACAAATTTGTGGAGCAGATAGTCGGCGAAAGCGTGGGCAAAGACGGGATGACAGTTCTGCCGGTCGCTCACCCGATTGGGACGGACTGCGGCGCGGGCGGCGCGTTTTTTGTCTGTCTGAAAGACGACGAAAAACTTATGGACCGGGCGCGCGCGGTTGCCGGAAGCGGAATGCCGGTTGTGATGACGGTTGTGGAGAACAAAAACGCGCTTGGCGGAGAAATTTTTCGGTGGGAGGTCGCGGTCGCGGTTCTGGGAGCGCTTTGGGGAGTGAACCCGTTTGACCAGCCCGATGTGGAAAGCGCGAAGGCGCAGGCGCGCCGCCTTTTGGAAATCCACCGGCGCGAGGGCAATCTCCCCACGGGCCCTGCGGATTTCACGGACGGAGATATTGAGTTCAGGACACACATGGCGAAAAACGGCGGGGATTTGCGCGCTTATTTTGAGAAAAAGGCAAAAGAAAAAAAACGCGGCGGATATTTTTCCATTCAGGCATTTCTTGACGGCTCGGATGAAAAACTGCGCGATTGTGTTGAATCTCTGCGCGCAAGTCTGGTAAAAACCTTCGGCATTCCGGTTACGGCGGACTGGGGACCCGCGTATCTTCACTCTTCCGGGCAGATTCATAAGGGAGACGCCGGAAACGGAATCTTCATTCAACTTTGCGGAAAATGCCGCAGAGGGATAAAAATTCCGCCGGATGCGCCCGTAAGCGGCGGCGTGGAGTTTGAAATTCTCAAAAACGCTCAAATGCTCGGCGACCGGGAAGCGCTTGAAAATGCGGGAAGAGAGGTCGTGCAAATAGTTTTCAATTCCGACCCCGCCGGCGCAATTGCGCGGCTTTCAAAACTGTTGAAACTTCTTTAGTGTGTGTGTGTTTGAGCCAAAATTATTGAGACGCACCTGCGCCTCAAGTATAGTAAACCCGTCCATTTCCAATGGGAATTCACAAGAAACATCGCCGCGCGCGAGACATTGATGAACAAGTGGTTCGCAAAGCCGCTTCAATGGCCGTTGATTTTGTTTCATCCGGAATGGTTGTCGGGCTGGGAACGGGAAAAGCCTCCGCATTTGCAATTGAATACCTTGCGGAAAAAGTCCTGTCAGGCGTCATAGAAAAAATAGTGTGCGTGCCGAGTTCAATTAAAACCGCCGCTTACGCAAAATCGCTCGGTCTCACCAGATACGACAAATTCAAGCGCGACTCGGCGATTGACATAACGATTGACGGCGCGGACGAAGTTGACCGCAACTTCAATGTCATCAAGGGCGGTGGTGGAGCGATGTTTCGCGAAAAAATCGTTGCTCAGGAAAGTTCAAGAAACATCATTGTTATAGACAAAAGCAAACTGTCCGAAAAAATCGGACTGAACTGCCGTGTTCCGGTTGAGGTTATACCGTTCGCGGTCGGACCGGCGTGCAGATTTATCTCAACCCTCGGCGCGACCTTTATGGAACTCAGAAAAGACGAAAACGGCAAAACCTTCAAAACGGACGAAAAAAACTACATTCTGGACTGCGATTTCGGCCCCCTTTATGACCCGAAAATTATTGCCGAAGCGCTTGTATGGAGAGCGGGAATCGTTGAGCACGGACTGTTTCTCACGACCACAACGGACATTCTGGTTTCGTCCGATGAAAATGTGGAGCACCTGCGGGTTGAATAATGGCGGAGTTTTTTTCCGCTGAGGTTACGGCATTACTTCCGCCGGTTTCTCTGTTTCTCATCGGAGTTGTGGTCGGAGTCATAAACGTTACGGCGGGCGGCGGGTCGGTGCTGTCCCTGCCGGCTCTTATTTTTCTCGGTCTGGACGGAGGCGAAGCGAATGGAACAAACCGCCTTTCAATCATGATTCAGAACATATCGGCGACAGCGTCTTTCTCAAAAGAGCGCGCGGTGGATTTGCGCCATTCCCTTAAACTGTCGCTTTTGACCTTGCCCGGAATGGTTTGCGGCGTTTTTGCGGCGGTAACGATTGACGATGAGTTGTTCAAAAAAATAGTCGCCATAGCGATTATGGCGGTGGCGGCGTCAATGTTTCTGCCGTCATTGAAGAAAGGCGGAGAGGGTCGCAGCGGGCGGCGCTGGCTCATTTATCCGGGACTCGTGGCGGCGGGTTTTTACGGGGGCTTCATACAGGTCGGAATCGGACTTATGATTATGGCGCTTCTGTTTCATCTGGTCGGCGGAAGCATTGCATCCGTCAACGCGCGCAAAATCATTATCGTGCTGGTTTACACGGTTCCGGCGGTCTGCATATTTTTTTATTACGGCGATGTTGATATTTTCAAAGGACTGAACCTCGCGGCGGGTTCGGCGCTCGGCGGATGGTGGGGAGCAAAACTTTCGGTCAAAAAAGGCGCAAGCGCGGTGCGCTATTTCCTGATGGTCGCCATAGTTCTTTCCGGTCTGAAATTGCTGGAGATTCTTTAGCCGCTGGCGAATTTGTCCAGAGAGCTGTAAACCCCGCGCAGGGCGCTGAGTTCGCGGTGGGTTCCCATTTCAACAATCTCGCCCTTGTGGACAACCATTATTCTGTCCGCCTTGCGCACACTTGAAAGCCGGTGCGCTATGGTTATTAAGCTGAAGCCTCTTTTGAGAGACAAATCCCGGGCTTTTTTGATGGAGTCCCTCTCGGTTTTCGCGTCCATGTTGGATGTCGCCTCGTCCATAATCACAATCGCGGGCTCGCCCGCCAGAACTTCGTCAATGTTCTTAATCTGCTCCTCCCCCGAAGACAGACCGCTGCTGCGCGAATCGTCCTTTTTCTCATAATATTTTCTTTCCTGAAAAACGGGCGTAATCCGGCTTCTGAGCCATTCCAGGTCAGCGTGCGCGATGTCAATGCCGTTAAAAAGTATCTTGCCTCTCTGCGGCTCGTAGAGGCGGAACATAAGGTTGAACATGGTGGATTTGCCCGAACCCGTAAGCCCCACAATCGCCACCCACTCGCCCGCGGACACCTTGAAAGACACATCTTTCAGAACGCTTCTTCCGCCCTCGTAGGAAAACCACACGTTTTGAAACTCCATCCCGCCTCCGCGCGCAGAGGACGACAATTCGCCCGCCCTCTCCGGCTCAACCTCGTTGATGTCGTAAAGGTTTTCAGTCGCCGCTATGGCGGACTGAAGGATGTTGTATTTTTCCGACACCTCAAGCACGGGTCGGAACATCATTCTTGTGTAATAGATAAACGCTATCAGAGTCCCCGCCGTGAACTTTCCGTCAATAACCCCCGTGCCGCCCTTCCAGATTATAATCCCTATCGCTGCGACCGCGGCGTATTCAATAAACGGGCGAAAAACCTCAAAAACCCACAGTTGCTCCATATTGGCGAGAAAATTCTCCTTGTTCGTCTCCCTGAATCTGCGGAAGTTCTGCTCCTCTTTGCCGTAGTCTTTTATGATTTGAATTCCTCTTACGCTTTCCTGCACAAATGAGTTGAGCCGCGCTATTGAGCGCCTTATTCTGCGGTGCGAAAACCTGAGCCGCCTGCGGAAGAAATGCGCCACAAACGCCGCGCCGCCGACTATGGATATCATCATCAGCGCAAGGTCGGAATCAAGGCTGAACATCACAACCGCCACCCCGACGACAAGGAACAGATCTTTGAGCATCTGAACAACCACCGAAGAATACATATCGCTTATGGAGTTCAAATCGTTGGTAACCCGCGTTGTGATTCTGCCGGTCGGGTTTTCGTCAAAAAACTTCTGCGGCAAAGACATTATGCGCCTGAAAGTCCGCTCCCTGATGTCGTGAATTATGTGTTCGCCCGACACTTTGAGTAAATAGTTTGAGAGCGAAGACATGGAAAAAATTCCGATAACACAAAGCATCATGAGAACCGCGAGGCGGACAATGCCGTCCACATCCGCCGCCCTGAGAGTTTTGATTTCGCCGTCCGGCAATAACAGCAAATTCTTTTCGCTTATGTGCGCCGTGCCGCGAGCGCGCTCAAACAGTTCGGGGTTGCGCGCCGCTATTTTTGATGATTCCGAAGCGGGGTCGCTTGTGTCAACCACAAGGTATCTTTCGGTCTCCCCGCTCCGGGTCGGGGGCACAGAAGAGGCGACATCAACAATTTCGCCTGTGGAGTCTTTTTGCCACAAAAGCGAAATATGGTTGTCAACCGCGTGCCGTGCGATATATGGCACGGCAATTTCAAGCGCGGCGGTGCAGGTCATAAGAACAAAAGCCGCCGCGAGAAAACCGCCGCGCCGCCTGATAAATCCCGCGAGCCACGACAGCATCTTTCTGTCGCGCAAGGCGATGAATATATTTTTCTCTCCTCTGTTGCCGTTCATTGCGTCTGTATCCTGCGCATTCCGGCGTATATGCCGTCTCGCGCCGCAAGTTCCGAATGTGTCCCCCGTTCGGCGATTTTTCCGCCGTCCAGAACCATAATCACGTCCGCCAGATGCGAGGAATTGGTGCGGCTTGAGATAATAATCAGCACCGTTCCCGTCTCCTTCGCCCAGCGGCATAAGTTGCCCGTTACCTTCGCTTCGGTTGAAAGGTCAACGGACGAAAGCGCGTCATCAAGGATTAAAACCGCCGGCTCAAAAATGACCGAGCGGGCGATTGAAATCCTCTGCTTCTGTCCTTCGGAAATGTTGATTCCCCGCTCTCCGAGAACCGAGTCAAGGCCCTGTTCAAACCCTTCAACCTCTTCGGTCATTCCGCATATTTCCATCGCGCGGCGGGTTTCCCCGTCAGAGCGGAGTTGCATAAAGTTGATATTTTCCCTCACCGTACCGCTGAAGATAAACGCCTCGCGGTCAATGCGGACGAAATCTCTTTTAAGTTGCGAGCGTTTTATTGACCGCGTGTCGGTTCCGCCGATAAGCACCGAGCCGCCATCGGGTTCGGTTTCTCCTCTGATTATGTTCGCGAGCGTGGTTTTGCCCGACCCCGTTACGCCCACGATGCATGCGGTTTCGCCCGTGCGCGCTGTGAACGAACAGCCGTCAAGAATCTTCATACTTCCGAACGAAACGCCGATTTCGCGCACTTGCAGGTCGCCCTTCATTCGCGCAAACACCTCCGGCCCGTACGACCCGGCACTGAGTTTTAAAATGGAATTGAGACGTTTGATGGAGGAATTGCCCCTGCGCAAAATGTCCTGCGCCCAGCCCATGGCCATCATGGGCCAGGAGAGCATTGACAGATAGACAAGCAGCGCGGTGAAATCGCCAAGCGTCATTGAGCCCTCTATCGCGCGCGCGCCGCCAAGCAGAAGAAAAGTGACTCCGGCGATTCCAACACACAGCGAAATGGCGGGCTGATATACGGCCCAGAGCCGGGCGAGGTGGATGTTGCTTTGCGCGTAGTGAAGGCTTGATTCACCGAAGTTCCCGGTTTCGGTCTCCTCCATGCGCAAAGATTTGACCGCTTTGATGCCGAGAATCGGTCTGCGGGCGCTTTCGGTCAGAAGCGAAAAAGAGTCCTGGGTTTTTCTGAACCGTTTTTCTATCTCCCTTCCGCCTTTTATGACGAAAATCATCATCACCGCGAACGGCACGCACAGCGCCGCCGCGACCGGGGGCGATATGTAAAACATCGCGCCCAGTATGAAAACCAGAAGAAACATTCCGTCATAGGCGACCAGAACGCCGAGCCCGCAGGCGTACTTGAGAGTTTCCACATCGTTGACGGCGTGAGCCATTAAATCCCCCACTTTGCGCGAGGTGATTTGAGATATGTCAAGCCGCTGGAGATGAGAGAAAAATTCGTCTCTGAGGCTGCGCTCTATCTTGCGCGCCGCGCCCATTATGAAATAGCGCCATCCGAAGCGGAAAAGCGAAATGGCGACCCCCATGCCCAGAATGTAAAAAGCGCAGAGTTTGACGAAATCCGCCGCGCCCGGCCCGCCGCGCACAAAAGCGTCAGTGGCCTGCTTGATTACCAGCGGTATCGCCATTTGAAGCAGATCAACCGCCGAAAGCGCAACAATGCCCGATATAAGTTGTGGCTTATGCCTCTTAAGCAGAGACAGGATGCTTGTCTGTTTTGAAATCTGTTCGCGATTTTCCATCCACTACCACGCCCATAGAAAAAGGCGGAGCGGAAAACTCAACTATTTTCCATCTTCCCTTTCAACGTTTCACCCATTTCCGCGGGGCTTCTGCAAATCGCCGCGCCGGCAAGCTCAAGAGCTCTGAACTTGTCCTCCGCGCCGCCCAAACTTGACGAAATAATAGCTCCGGCGTGCCCCATTCTTTTGCCCGGAGGAGCGGTCGCGCCTGCGATAAAAGCGGCAACCGGCTTGGTAATGTTGTTTTTAATATAATCCGCCGCTTCTTCCTCATCGCTGCCGCCTATCTCGCCGATAAGCACCATCGCGTCTGTGTCGGGGTCGTTTTGGAACAGTTCAAGGGCGTCCGTGAAAGTGGTTCCGATTATCGGGTCTCCGCCTATTCCCACGCACGAGGACTGCCCTATACCGAGGTTGGAAAGCTGCCACACCGCCTCGTATGTCAGAGTTCCGCTGCGGGATATGACTCCCACTCTGCCGGGTTTGTGTATGTATCCGGGCATGATTCCGACCTTCGCCTCTCCGGGGGTCATCACGCCGGGGCAGTTAGGTCCCACAAGTCGTGAGCGCGACCCTTTGAGAAAGTTTTTCACTGTCATAACATCGCGGGTCGGAATACCCTCGGTTATGCAGATTATAAGTTCCACTTCCGCTTCGGCGGCTTCAAGTATGGAGTCAAGGGCAAAGGGAGCCGGCACAAAAATAAGTGAAGCGTTCGCCTGCGTCTCGTCCACTGCTTGCGAGACCGAATCAAAAACCTTGAACCCTTCAACCTCGGTTCCACCCTTTCCGGGGGTTACGCCCCCGACCACCGAAGTTCCGTATTCCCTGCACTGGGTCGCGTGGAAAAGCCCCTGGCTTCCGGTAATTCCCTGTACTATCACTTTGGTGTTTTTATCAACAAGAACACTCATATTTTTTATTTCTCCGTTATGAATTCGGGCTTTGCCGTTACCCCTGAGACCCTCAAATGGTAACACAACCGGATTTGCGTTTCAAAACCGCTATTCCACATTTTGAACCTGCTCGCGCATTTTTTCTATCTCCGACCTCAAATCCACCGCCAAATGGGAAATGGCCGGGGATTTCGATTTTGCCGAAATGGTTCCGGCTTCGCGGTTCATCTCCTGAGTGAGAAAATCAAGCTCTTTGCCCACGGAAACATTGGACTTGGAAATAAACTCCGAAAAACGGACGAGATGGGAGTTCATCCTTACTATCTCTTCGGTTATGTCACTTTTCTCGGACACGGCGGCGATCTCCTGATAGATTCTTGCCTCGTCCGCGTTTTCGCTTTTGAGAGAGCGTGCCTTCTCCGCGAGTTTGCGCTTAACCTCTTTTTCGTGCTTACCGCGCTCATTGCCGATTTTCAGCACAATCCGTTTACATTTCGCTGTGCGCAGAAGCAAGTCCTTGTGAAGAAGTTTTCCCTCGCGGCTTTTGCTTTTGTCCAGTTTTTCAATCGCGCTCCCCGATGCCTTTGTTATAAGTCCCGCCTTTTTCCGCCCCGGCTTATGTGCGGGCGCGGTTTTTGTAATCAATTCCCCGAAAGACAGTATGTGGTCAACCGTTATGTCTCCTTTGAGACCGAGACGGTTTTTAAGTTTTTTGAGGCTCTCAAGCGCGGCGCGGGCGGCGCGGAAGTCAATTTCAGGACTGTCCGCCCGGTCGTTCTCGTATATGACGGTGATTTTTACCTTCCCTCTCAGCGCGACCTTTTTCAACTGTTTGAGAATGTCGTTCTCAAGAAATCCGACCGCTTCGGGAAGCTGAATGCGCGCGTCAAAAAACCTGTGGTTTTCGCTTCGCGCCTCAACAATGAGTCGGCCGCCCTCAACTCCCATTTCGCTTCTTCCGAAGCCCGTCATGCTTTTCATTGCAAGATGTTTTACGGCGTTTCTTGAAACTGCCGCATCCGGCGTTTAATCTAACCGGAAACAAACTGATTCTACTTTAATTTTTCACAGTGTAAAAGATGAAAACCATTCAAATATCTATAGCGGGAGCGGGGGGGCGTATGGGCTCGGCGATAATCTCTGAAACCGCGAAAACGCGCGACATAAAGATTGCGGGGCTTTATGAAAAAGCCGGACACGTTCTGGTCGGGCGGAAAGTCGCGGGTGTTGAGGTTTTTAAGAACATAAGGAAAGCGTCTGAATCCGCCGATGTGATTGTGGACTTCACATCGCCCGAAGCCGCTCTGTCTCACGCACGGTGGTGCGCGAAGACGGGCAAAGCGATGGTTATGGGAACAACGGGCTTTTCCCCGAAACAGCGCAAAGAGATTGAGCGCACGGCAAAGTCCTTTCCGTGCGTAATCGCGCCCAACATGAGCGTTGGAATAAATCTGCTTGAAAGCATTGTCGCGGACGCGACGCGCAAACTCGGCGCGGATTTTGACATAGAGGTAGTGGAGACGCACCATTCGGCAAAAACAGACGCGCCAAGCGGAACAGCTCTCGCACTCGCCCGCGCCGCCGCCGAAGCAATGGGCAAAACGCTTGAAAAAACCGCCGTGTGCGCAAGAGAGGGGACGAACAACAAGCGCGGGAAAAACGAGATAGGAATACAGTCAATCCGCGGCGGCGACACTCCCGGAGACCACACCGTTTTATTCCTCGGACGCGGCGAAAGGGTTGAGTTTTCGCATAAGGCGCACGGCAGGGAAATTTTTGCCGTGGGAGCAATAAAGGCGGTGAGATGGATTTGCGGCAAACCCGCCGGAATATACGGGATGAAGGAAGTTCTGGGACTTTAGGAAACCACGGACGGCAAATTGCGCGGCGCGGTCTCTTGAAAACAAACGGCATAATGGTTATAAAATCGCAGGTTTTGCTTTAAAAAAAACGCTTTCTTGGCGGAGGAGTTTCAAATTTTGAAAAATTTCAATTTTCACATCTTGGCGGTTACCGCCTTATTTTTTGTTCATGTCCCCTCAGAGGTTTTCGCGCAGGAGGGAAAAGGAGGCGGACAGTCCCTGCTGACGGGTCTGCTGCCTTTTGTTCTTCTTTTCGTGATTTTCTATTTCTTAATCATACGCCCGCAACAGAAACGTTCGCGCGCACGCGATGCGATGCTTAAAAACCTCAAACGCGGCGATGAAATCATCACAAACGGCGGCATCTACGCGACAATAAACGACAGAGACGGGGAAACTATCACGCTTGAAATAGCGAAGGGAATAACGGTGAAGGCGACGCTGTCCGCGGCGGCTTCCAAAACAGGAAAAGAGGCTGGTAACTGACTATTGGGCGGAGTTTCAAAACTCTGGCTTGTCATTGTTGGAGCTCTGATTGCCCTTTCGGTAATTTTTCTGGCTCCGAACATCTGGGGCGACGCGTTGCCCGGCTGGTGGTCAAAGGCGTTTCCGGCGCGGGGAATCCGTCTCGGGCTTGACCTTCGCGGCGGCGTTTTCATTCAACTGGCGGTTGAAACCGACCAGGGCGTCAATAGACGGCTTGAAGGCGTTCTCGCAACAGTCAGGGAAGAGTTTGAAAACCCCGCCGAGGCGATAACAAAAACTGAAATAAAAGATTTTGCCATCTCAATGAAGTTCTCAAGAGCGGATTTTTTCTCAAAAGCGCTCAGAGCCATAGAGATAAAATTTCCCGAACTCACAATCCGGCCCGAACCCGAAAAACTGAGTATCAGGACTTTTCCGAACAACTACGGCATCTCCGAAATACGCGACAGTTCAATTGATCAGGTTCGGCAGGTCATAGAAAACCGCGTTCTTGATTTCGGTCTGGTGGAGCCGTCAATCACGCGGCTGGGAGACAGCAAAATCGTGATACAGGTTCCCGGCGCTTCGGAGAAAGACAGGGACAGAATTGTTGACATCATCAAAAAAACCGCAGTTCTGAAATTCAAAAAAGTGCACGGGCAGGGGTTTTCGCGCTCCGAGGCAATCATCAACGCGGGAGAGGCAACCGAAAGAGATTTGAAAGAAAAAAACCTGTCAATCCATCAAAGTTTTGAGGGCGGCAATGAAAACTTCTTCGTAACCGAGTCCGGAAGTTCGGTTACGGGAGAGCATATATCGGACGCGCGGCTCACGTTTGACAATTTCGGCGCGCCTGCGGTTTCGTTCAGTTTTTCGGGGGCGGGCGCGGGGAAGTTCGGAAAACTAACCGAAGCGAACATAGGAAACCGGCTTGCGATTGTTCTTGACGGCATTGTGAAATCGGCTCCGGTTATTCAAAGCCGCATAAGTTTCGAGGGGCAGATAACGGGCTCTTTTACGCAAGAGGAAGCCAGAGATTTGGCGCTTGTTCTGCGTTCGGGAGCGTTGACTGTTCCGGTTGCGGTTGAACAGGAGCGGCTCATAGGCCCTTCGCTCGGAAAAGACTCAGTGGAAAAAGGAAAACTCTCAATGATAGTGGGCGGCGCACTCGTTATCATGTTCATGATTCTCTACTACGGCACGCACGGAGTGGTCGCCAATCTGGCGCTGGGAATTAACATGTTTCTGATAATGGGGTTGCTCGCCTCTCTGGGCGTAACTCTCACTTTTCCGGGCATCGCGGGAATGATTCTAACTCTCGGAATCGCGGTTGACGGAAACATAATCATTTTTGAGAGAATTAAAGAGGAGATGAGAGCGGGGAAATCCCATTTTCACTCCATTGAAACCGGATACAAAAGGTCAATCAGAACAATTTTGGACGCAAACGTTACCACTTTGCTCGCGGGGCTTGTGCTTTTCTGGTTCGGCAACGGGCCAATAAAGGGCTTCGCGGCAACCTTGTGCGCGGGAATCGTCTGCACGGTGTTCAGCAATCTGATAGTGGCGCGCTCTATTTCAGGATTTATATGGAGAGAAAAAGGAACGTGAGCGCGGCGTTATGAGAGTTTTCAACTTTACATCGCGGTTCGGCTCCGCGGCGGTTTTTTCAGTGTTGCTGATCACAGCGTGCGTTGCCGCTATTGTTATGGACGGGGGGCCCAGGCCCGGAGTTGAGTTCACGGGCGGGACCGAAGTTCACATAAAGGCGCCCGCTTCGGACAATCAGATAACGGAGGCGGAAGTCAGGCGGATTTTCACCGTTTCGGGATACGAGCCGGTTTCAGTTCAGAGATTTGGAATAGCGTCTGACAAAGAGTTTCTGGTTAAGTTTACCGCGGTCGCGCTGTCATCGGAAAAAGTCAACACATTCAGAACCTCTTTCACCAAAACCGCCGGAGAAAGCGCTCGTTTCGCGGAGGCGCGCATTCTGCGCATTGACTACATAGGTCCCAATGTCGGAAAGGAGTTTGTTAAAAAAGCGATTATCGCCCTGTTACTCGGCTGCGCCGCCGTTCTTTTGTATCTCATTTTCAGGTTTGAACTCGGCTACGCGACCGGAGCCGTGGTCGCGCTTGTTCATGATGTTGTCATAACCATGGGTTTTCTGGCTTTTACGGACAAAGAGATTACGCTTTCAATAGTCGCCGCGCTTCTTATGGTGGTTGGATATTCGGTGAACGACACAATTGTCATATTTGACCGCATACGTGAAACTCTCAAAGCCGAAGACGACTTTTCAGGCGACTTCAAAACTGCGGTCAATACGGGAATTTCGCGCACTATGTCGCGAACAATTCTTACGACCATCACTGTTTTCATCGTCCTCATTCCTCTTTTCTTTCTGGGAGGCGCAATCATTCACGATTTCGCGTTCACTCTAATGATCGGCGTGATAGCGGGAACATATTCCTCAATTTTTGTCGCGACCTATTTCGTGGTAAAAATGAGAAAACAGGACGGCGCAACAGCAACATGAGCGGCAACAAGGAAATCCGTGAGCGTGCGAAAAGCGAAACAGAGCAGGCGCGCGCGGAAATTGCGGGGGCGGAAAGCGAGTCCGCCGTTCACAGGATTAAGTCTCACTACACCGGGAAAAACGGCTCCATAACCTCAATGATGAAGTCCCTGAAAGACCTTTCTCTTAAGGAAAAACGCGATCTGGGTACAGCGCTCAACACGGCAAAAGACGAGATTGAAGGGTTTGTCCGCGACAAAATTTCAAGCCTCAGGCACAGCAGCGCGGAAAAATCGGTTTCCGAGGAAAAGATAGATGTTACTCTCCCCGGACGTGGAACGGAGACCGGCTCGCTTCATCCCGTAACACTTGTAATGAGCGAGATTTCGGGGATTTTTGAGCGTCTGGGTTTTTCCATTGTGGATGGCCCCGAAGTGGAGCTTGATTACTACAATTTTGAGGCTCTCAATATTCCCAAAGACCACCCTGCGCGCGACATGCAGGACACTTTTTATATTTCGGACGAGATGGTTTTACGCACTCACACCTCGCCGGTTCAAATTCGGGTTATGGAAAAACAGCCGCCCCCGGTGAGAGTTGTTGTTCCCGGCAAGGTTTACAGATGCGACAGCGATGTTTCCCATTCGCCGATGTTTCATCAGATTGAGGGGCTGATGGTTGACAGAAACGTGAGTTTTGCGAACCTCAAATCCGTCATAATAAATTTCATCAACATGTATTTTGACGGCGAAACCAACGTCAGATTCAGACCCAGTTTTTTCCCTTTCACCGAGCCGAGCGCCGAAGTTGACATAGAGTGCGCCATATGCGGCGGGAAAGGTTGCAGGGTTTGCAAAAAAACCGGATGGGTTGAAGTGATTGGCTGTGGAATGGTTGACCCGGCGGTGTTCAAAAACGTTGGATACGACCCCAAAGAGTATTCGGGCTTCGCGTTTGGAATGGGTGTTGAAAGAATGGCAATGCTCAAATTCGGCATTGACGACATAAAACTTTTCTTTGAAAACGACATAAGATTTCTGCGGCAGTTTTCGTAAAAACGCCGCCAAAAGGAGAAAGAAATGGCAGGAATTAAATCCGACAAATGGATAAGAAAAATGGCCCGGGAAAACAAAATGATAGAGCCGTTTGTGCGGTCGCAGGTAAGCAAGGGGAAAATCTCCTACGGGCTTTCCTCTTACGGCTACGACATCAGGGTGAGCGACGAGTTTCAGGTGTTTACAAATATTCACAGCACCTTTATTGACCCGAAAAACTTTGACAAAAAATCGTTTGTTTCAATCAAGGGCGATTGTGTTATTCCGCCGAACTCATTTGCGCTGGCGAGAACGGTTGAATATTTCAGAATTCCGCGCAGCATACTGACAGTGTGCGTGGGCAAATCAACATATGCGCGCTGTGGAATAATAGTGAACGTAACGCCGTTTGAACCCGAATGGGAAGGGTTTGTAACCCTTGAGATTTCAAACACAACCCCGTTGCCGGCAAAAATCTACGCCGGAGAAGGCATAGCACAGGTGCTGTTCTTTGATGGCGATGAAGTGTGCGAAAAATCCTACGCGGACAAAAAAGGGAAATATCAGAAACAGAAAGGAATTACGCCGCCTAAGATTTCGAAAAGATAGGAACCCGATTCCTTAATCAGTCCTCTTTCCAATCCAGCATGAACTCCAGAACCGCTTTTGCCGCGTGCAGTTTATTCTCCGCCTGTTCAAAGGCGATGAATCTCTTGTCGTCCATAACTTCGGCGGTGATTTCCTCCCCTCTGTGTGCGGGAAGACAGTGCATCACAACGGTGTCTTCGGGAGCGTGTGAAAGCAGTTCGGAATTAACCTGATACGGGGCGAATTTCTTTTTGACATCGTCTCCGCTCTCGCTTCCCATGCTGACCCACACATCGGTGTAAATAACATCGGCGTCCGTAACGGCTTCAACCGGATTGTCCGTTATGGTAATATGCGCCGCTCTGCCGTTGCTGTTTCCGCTTTTTTGCAAAACAGTTTCGTCCGGCTCGCAACCGACGGGGCATGCAACCGCAATGTCAAAGCCAATAATTGATGAAATTCCAATCAGCGAGTTCGCCACGTTGTTGCCGTCTCCGACATAGGCGAGTTTAAAACTCTCCATATCAATGTCATGGGTCGCCACGGTGAGAATGTCCGCAATCGCCTGTGTGGGATGTTCCAGTTCGCTCAAAGCGTTTATCACGGGAACCGACGAAACGTCCGCAAAACATTTGAGCCGGTCATGCCCGTGCGTTCTAATCACAATTATATCAAGGTAGGACGACAAAACTTTTGCCGTATCTTCAAGGGATTCGCCGCGATTTATCTGGCTTGAGCCCGAATCTATGAAAATCGGATGAGCCCCCAGCAGGGAGGCGGCCGCTTCAAACGAAACTCGCGTGCGGGTTGACGGTTTTTCAAAAACAATCCCCACGGCTTTGCCCTGAAGCGACTGACCCACCGCTCCGGTTTTATGCATCTCTTTGTGTTCAATAGCGCGCGATATTATTTGGTAAATGTCGCTTTTTGAAAGGTCAAAAATACTTAAAAAATGACGGCTCACTTTCCACAAACCTCCTCAACGGATTCTTTTATTATGTTCACGGCAAAATCAATCTCTTCATCCGTAACAATAAGCGGCGGCAGCATCCTCATAACCGTTTGAGCTGTAAGAATTGTCAAAAGTCCTTTCTCCGCGCAAACGGCGGTAATATTTTTTGCCGCCTCGGGCGATGTAAATTCAAGCCCGGCCATCAACCCCATGCCCCTCGCCTCTTTCACAGTGCCGGAGGCAAAATTCGCCGCCCGCAAGCCACCGAGCAAACGCTCTCCGCGCTTGCGCGCGTTCTCAATCAGACCTGAACGCAGTATCTCCTCAATCACCGCCACGGCGCAAGCGCAGGCAAACGGACCGCCGCCGAAAGTGCTTCCGTGCGAGCCGGGCGTTAAATGCTCTGAGACCTCTTCAGTCGCGAGCACCGCGCCGCACGGCACCCCGCCGCCGAGCCCTTTGGCGATTGCCGCAATGTCCGGCGCGGCATCCGAGTGTTCATAACAAAACATCTTTCCCGTCCTGCCCATTGCGGTCTGAATTTCGTCAAGCACAAGCAACGCGCCTTTTTTCGAGCAGATCTCCCGCGCGCGCGCCATATAGTCTCCCGGCGGGACTATAACGCCGTTCTCCCCCTGTATCGGCTCAACCATAAAAGCGCAGGCGCGGTGCGTGTCCAGCGCTTTGGCGATTTTCTCCGGCTCGCCGTAGGGAACAAAAACAAACCCGTCCGGAAGCGGGTCAAACCCGTCCCGGTAGCTCCGTCCGCTCGTTGCCGCGAGCGCTCCCAGAGTTCTGCCGTGAAACGAGCCGTCCGCGCAGACAACGGTTTTTTCGCGCCCGTTTTTTTCAGCCCACCTCCTCGCGAGTTTTATCGCGCCTTCAGAGGCCTCCGTTCCGCTGTTGCACAGAAACACCCTGTCCGCAAAAGAATGTTCGGTCAAAAGAGAAACAAGCCGCGCCTGGGGAGCCGTGTAAAAAAGGTTTGAGGTGTGAATGACTTCATCTATCTGCTTTTTCGCCGCTTCCACAAGAGCCGTATGGCAATGCCCAAGAGTCGTTACGGCGATGCCGGAAGTGAAGTCCAGATATTTTTTCCCCTCCGTGTCCCAAAGCCACGCGCCGCGCCCTTTGCTTATGGCGATGGGAAAACGCGAATAAGTGTTCATCGCGTTTATGTCCGTGGAAGAGATTATTTCGCGGCTCATTTTTTTATTTCTGTTCCAACTCCGGCGTCCGTAAAGATTTCAAGTATAAGCGCGTGGAGCGTGCGCCCGTCTATTATGTGCGCTTTGCGGACCCCTTCGGACAGGGCTTCCATGCAACAAACGGCTTTTGGACGCATGCCGTCCGCGATGGTTCCATTTTTTATCAGTTTCGCCGCCTGCTTGAAGTTGAGGGACGGAATCAGTTTGTTTTTTCCATCCTTTATCCCGCGCACGTCCGTGAGCATAATGAGTTTTTCCGCTTTGAGCGCCGAAGCCACTTTGCCTGCGGCGTGGTCGGCGTTGATGTTATAAGTGTCGCCGTTTGAGTCCCGTCCGATTGGAGCCATAACGGGTATGTATCCGTCTTTTTCGTAAAGGCGCAGCAGTTTTGCGTTGACTTTTTTTATTTCACCCACCATTCCCAAATCGGCGTCCGGCGGAATCTTCACGCCGCTCCCCCCGGCAATTTTCTTGATGTCCGCCTTGCAAACCGTCAGCATTTCCAACTCATTGCCCGATATGCCAATCGCTTTGGCTCCCTGCTTTTTTATCGCCGCGACTATGGTTTTGTTGACCCTGCCGGCAAGCACTTTCGCAACTGTTTTTATCGCCTTTTTGTCCGTCACCCTCAAGCCCGCTATAAAGCGCGACTCAATGCCCTCTTTCTCAAGTTGCGCCGCTATCTGCTTGCCGCCGCCGTGAATCACAACCGGCTTGATTCCAACAAACTTCATAAGCGCGATGTCCCGGGCGAACCCTTCAAGAGACGGTCCCACAAGGCTGCCGCTGTATTTTACGACAACATTTTTGCCGTAAAACTGTTTTATGTAAGGGAACGCCTCGGCAAGAATTGTCGCTTTGTTCATCATCTGACTTCCCTGTCGGAAAAAAACACTATAACACCTTGCCCGCACGGCACAGGCGTCTTTTTTCTACAATATGTATTTGCTCAAATCTTTGTTTGAAGCGATGTCGGATATTTTTTCCCTGACATATGCGGCGTCTATTTCAACCTTGCTCCGCGTCATATCAGGAGCCTGAAAGGATATTTCGTCCAGAATTGTCTCAAGTATTGTGTGCAGCCTGCGCGCGCCTATGTTCTCGGTTGTGCTGTTCACCTCCATCGCGATTTTGGCGATTTCTTCAATAGCGTCTTTTTTGAAAACAAGGGTGATATCCTCGGTTTTGAGTAACTCCACATACTGTTTTGTCAGGGCATTTTTTGTTTCGGTAAGTATTTTGACCATCTCTTTTTTCCCGAGCGCTTCAAGCTCAACGCGCACGGGAAAACGCCCCTGAATTTCCGGTATCAAGTCTGACGGCTTTGAAACATGAAACGCCCCCGCACCGATGAACATAATGTGGTCGGTTTTGACCATTCCGTGCTTGGTGTTTACCGTGGAGCCTTCTATTATGGGCAGCAAATCGCGCTGGACTCCCTCGCGCGAAACATCGGGACCGGAGTTTGACTTGCCTCCGGCGATTTTGTCTATCTCGTCAATGAAAATGATTCCCGTATTCTCAATCCTCTCAATGGCGAGAGTTACAACCTTGTCCATATCAACAAGTTTTTGAGACTCCTCCCGTATAAGGATTTCCATCGCGGCGGGCACATTCACCTTTTTTCTCTTAGTCTGCCGGGGCATGAGGTTTCCGAGCATTTCGGGTAAATTCAAGTCTATTTCGTCAACACTCTGTGTTCCGAGAATCTGGAACGGCATTGCGGCGGCCGAAATTTCCACCTCAACGGTTTTGTCATCCAGCTTGCCCTCGCGCAGAAGTTTTCTGAGCTTTTCCTTCGTCCTTTTTTTCTCTGACTCTTTGCGGGCTTCCGAGGCGGGCGATTGCGCGGACTGCGGCGCATTTTCGGGAGCAGGTTCGGGAGAGGACGGCAGAAGAAGATCAAGCATTCTCTCCTCGGCAGATTCCTCCGCCTTGGTGCGAACCGCTTTAGACTCCTCATCGGAGACCATCTTGACTCCAATTTCGGTCAGGTCGCGAATCATGGACTCAACGTCTCTGCCCATGTAGCCGACTTCGGTAAATTTTGACGCTTCAACCTTTATAAAAGGCGCCTGTGAGAGTTTAGCGAGACGGCGGGCGATTTCAGTTTTACCAACGCCTGTGGGACCCATCATCAGAATGTTTTTCGGAACAATTTCATCGCGCATCTCAGAACTCACGTTCTGGCGGCGCCACCTGTTTCTGAGCGCGATTGAGACGGACCTTTTGGCTTTGTCCTGCCCGATTATGTATTTGTCAAGTTCGGAAACTATCTCGCGCGGAGTGAAGAATGAATTGCCGTTCATCAAATCGTCTCAAGGCGGATTTTGTCGTTTGTGTATATGCAAATCTCTGAAGTTATC
Organism: Candidatus Mycalebacterium sp.; assembly: GCF_977828045.1. NCBI lineage: Bacteria > Pseudomonadati > Thermodesulfobacteriota > Candidatus Dadabacteria > Candidatus Nemesobacterales > Candidatus Mycalebacteriaceae > Candidatus Mycalebacterium > Candidatus Mycalebacterium sp. The sequence goes on from NZ_CDWCUL010000017.1 coordinate 56,734, forward strand.
AAAAGCGACTCGCGCACAATCTTTTCAGCGCTCAAATTCGAAAACCCCACAAGGGCGCGCGCCGCCGCCCTCGCGTATGTGCCGCCTGAACCTATGGCTATTATGCCGTCATCGGGCTCAAGAATGTCTCCGGCGCCGGAGATTATAAACATATTCTCCTTGTCGGCAACGGCGAGAAGCGCTTCCAGACGGCGCAAAACCCGGTCGGTTCTCCAGTCTTTTCCAAGTTCCACCGCAGCGCGTTTGAGGTTTCCGCTGAATTCCTCAAGTTTTGCCTCAAACCTGTCAAAAAGCGTTATCGCATCCGCCGTTGAGCCGGCAAAACCCACGCAGACCTTGTCCAAATGAATCTTCCGTATCTTGTTAGCGGAATGTTTCACCGACACATCTCCGAGCGTAACCTGCCCGTCTCCGCCCATCGCGGTTTTGCCGTCCCTGTTTACACAGAGGATTGTCGTTCCGTGAAACTGCCCCGTAGTGTTGTTACTCATATCAAGCCCTTGGATGAGTATTGTCATAGATACTCATCAACTGTTCAACAGATATGTGCGTATATTTTTGAGTTGAAGAAAGGCTTGAATGCCCAAGTATCAGTTGGATAGCCCTCAATTTGTCTTTACTGGCGCCCTTGTCGTTTTTGTCGTCAGCGGCAAGCAGATGGGTGGCGCAACTGTGCCGAAGAGTATGCGGAGAGATGTTTTTGTTTACTCCGGCGGCAAGCGCGTAGGCTTTGAGAATTCTTGAAACGCTACGCGAAGTTATACCGGTTTTTTTTGACCCGACAAAGATATGAGCGGTTCCGGGTTTGAAAGTGTCTCTGATCTCAAAATACCGCTTGAGCGCTTCAGTGGCTTTTGAACCGAACGGAACCATTCTCTCTTTTCCACCCTTGCCGAAAACCCTGACCAGCGATTGCTCAAAGTTAAGGTCCTCAACCTTGAGAGAAACAAGTTCGCTCACCCGAAGTCCTGAAGAATAAGCCAACTCAAACATCGCGCGGTCTCTCAGCGCGAGCGGTCCGTCTTGCGGCTTCATCGCTCTCAAAAGAGCGTCAATCTCGTCCACTGAGAGAAAAGACGGAAGCGGACGGGCGCGTTTCGGAGCCACCGCGCTTTTGGCGGGATTGCCGTGCATTACTCCTTCAATGTTGAGAAACCTGAAGAAAGTCCGCACGGCGGCGATTTTTCTCGCGGTTGAAGTTTTGGAATTGCGTTTGTCAAAACGCGCCGCTATGTATCGGTTGATGTCTCTGACTTCAATCGCGGGCAGTTTCAACCCGTTCTTGATGATGAAATCCGCGAACTGCCGGACATCGCTCATATAGGCGCGAACGGTGTGGGGTGACAGGTTTCTCTCGTATTCAAGATAACGCCGGAAATTTTTTAGAAACTCCCTGATCTCTTTTTCTTTCATCGCTCTTATTTAATGGTCACCGCGCCCGGATTGTCCAGATAAATCCTCTTCGCTCCTATGTAGGCTTTGCTGTAGTAGGGTTTCGCGAGGTCTGAAATGATGACCTTTCCGCCTGCGGAAGAAGCGTGTATGAACCTGCCGTCTTCAATGTAAATTCCGATGTGAGACGGGAACGGCCTATCGGTTTCAAAGAAAACCAGGTCGCCTTTTTGCAAGCTGTCTTTGTTCACCCACCGTCCGTCCGCGTGTTTGTGCATCATTCTGACGGTTCTGGGCAGGTTGGCGCCGAAATATGAAAAAACCCTTTTCACATAAGCCGAGCAGTCTATGCCGGTTTCAGGCGAGTTTCCGCCGTATTTGTATGGCGCGCCCAGATAGTTTTTCGCGGTTTCTATGATGCTGTCGCGAGTGCGCGCGGGGTAGGAATATTCAAAAGTGTCAACAACAATGTGCGAACCCGACTGCCGCCAGTCCGCGTTTGCGGCGTTAAGTACCTCAATCTCTCTCTCATCCACACCGAAAGCGCGCGAGATTTCACTTCCCTCATCATCGCTTCCAACTCTGAAAACCACAAACCTTGAATTGATCTCCGGACTGCCGTTGACAAGAATTTTGCGCAACGCGAAAACGTTGTCTTTCTTCATTCTGTTCAGTTTCATTATGTTCCGGACGCTCGTTCCGTAAGCGGACGCTATTGAAGAAACCGTCTCGCCTTTGGCGACCGTGTGAAGGAAAACAACATCGCGTGAGGGCAGAGGAATACTGAGGATATTGCCTCTGTATATAACGCCGCCGTCTATGACGTTCGCTGACGAGAGTTCGTCCGTTGTAATTCCGAACCTGCGCGCTATAAGATTCAGCGAGTCACCCGACATTATTGTGTAAGTGAACACAAAGGTGTCAGACTGTTTTTCCGCCCCGGCGGTTTGCTTTTGCCCGTCAAGGCCGCCGGTCAGTGAAAACCAGACCGCCCCGGCGCACAAAACCAGGACCGCGAATACCGAAAATCTTTTCATTAAACTCCACCCCCGCTTTCCATTTTTGATGGGATATTACAGGGCGGAATTATAGCAAAAACGGAACGGGGAATAAAGGCACATTCTTTGCGGCGGCGGGTGAAAATTTTTAATCGCGAATGGAAAAATCCGCGCGTTCAAACCGTTCGGTTTTCTCGTTCAAATACCACAGGGTTGAGTCCTTCAAAACGCCTTTTTCTATTGACATTATCAGGTATCCCCAGCCGCTCCACGCTCTAACCCTGTCTGTTTCCGAAGGGCGCGCCGGATGGTCGGGATGGGAATGGTATATGCCGACTATGTTCAAGTTTTTTTCCCTCGCAGAGGTGTCCGCAAAGTTGAAAGACAAAGGGTCAAGTTCGTAGCGGTCATGCGCTCTTTCAGTATTGAGGTTGCGGCATTCCGTGAATTCGCTCACCACTCTTCCGGCGCCTATCATAACGCCGCACACCTCATCGGGATAACCCCGCTCGGCGTGTTCTTTCATACCTTCAAGGGCGTTTTTTGAAATCTCTACCACCACAGCTTTTCGCTCAAATACCTGAATCCGCTGTCGGGAAGCACCGTTACGATAACTCCCGAAGTGATTTTGCGCGCCAGTTCAAGCGCGCCGACAACCGCCGCGCCGCCCGAATGTCCTATGAATATGCCCTCGGTTCTGACCATTTTCTCCATCATCGCGTAAGCGTCTTCGGTGGAAACAAACAGGGTTCCGTCAAAACCTTTCGGGTCGTATATTCCCGGCACTATTGAGGTCTCAATATGCTTCAACCCTTCAAGCCCGTGAAGAACCTCGGCGGGCTCAATGCCAAACGTCCGTACTTGCGGGTTCAACTCTTTGAGCCGGCGCGACACTCCCATAATCGTTCCACTCGTGCCAACGCCCGCGACAAAATGCGTAACGCGCCCACCCGTCTGCTCCCATATTTCGGGTGCGGTTGTTTCATAATGGGCCAGAGGGTTGAGCGGGTTGTTGTATTGATCGGGCATAAAATATTTGTCCGGCGACTGCTGTTTGAGCCGGCGCGCAAACACTATCGCGCCGTCCGACCCTTCAAGCGGGTCGGAATAAATTATTTTCGCGCCGAACGCCTCTATGGTTTTCTTTCTTTCAGCATTGATGTTCTCAGGCGCGACTATCGTTACCGGAAATCCCAGAGCCGCTCCCGTCATTGCATAGGCAATCGCCGTATTGCCCGATGACGAGTCCATTATGGCAAGCCCGTTTTTCAACTCGCCGTCTTTTATGGCTTGCGAAACCATGCGGACTGCGGCGCGGTCTTTCACCGAACCGCCGGGGTTCAGCCATTCGGCTTTCGCGTATATCTCAACAGAATCGGGGATATCATCTGTGATTTTGCACAATCTCAAAAGAGGCGTTTCGCCTACAAAATCAACAATTGACCGCGACACAGTCCCGGCGCCCGAGTTTTCAATGCCCGCCGCCTGTCCCATATCAACTGCGCTGTATCCTGACTGTGTAAAATGAGTCTTCTTTTTTGATTTCCAAAACCTTATGCCCTTCGCGCTCAATCGTGCGCGGCAGGTTGTCAATCGGCTCGCCTTCGCTCACGCGAACCTCTAAAACCCCGCCGGGCCGCATACTTTTGAGTCTCATTTTTGTTTTAATGGAAGTCATCGGGCAAACCTCGCCCGTTATGTCTATAAACTCGTCTGTTTTTTCCGTCATCTCAAAAACCGTCTCCGCTATGGGGAAAGTATCACAAAAAAATCAAAGATAAAAAGAGCGCGGCGCACCGGCGGAGCATTTGCTCAACCGCTGTGCGAAATAAACTCCGCGACCGACTCGAAAATCCCCGCGCCGTCATCTCCGCCGAGAACCTCATCGCAGCACCTTTCCGGATGCGGCATCATACCAAGCACATTCGCCGCGCCGCAAACTCCGGCTATTGCTGAAACCGAGCCGTTCGGGTTTGCTTCGGCGGTTACATCGCCGTCAGCCGAGCAGTAGCGGAAAACAATCTGCTCCTTGCTCTCCATTTCAGCAATTTTATCTTCGCGGCAGAAAAAAGCCCCTTCACCGTTGGCGACCGGAATTCTCAAAACCTCGCCTTTTTTGAAAGCCGAGGTAAAAGGCGTGCCGGTGTTTTCAACGCGCACATATGTCCAGTCGCAGACAAATCTCAAACTTGAATTGCGCACAAAAGCGCCCGAAAGCAGTCCGCATTCGGCGAGAATTTGAAACCCGTTGCAGATTCCAATTACGGGTTTGCCCGCGCGCACAAAACTCCTTATCTCCTCCATTACCGGTGAAAAAGACGCCATCACGCCCGTTCTCAAATAGTCGCCGTAGGAAAACCCTCCGGGGATTATGACGCAGTCAATTCCGCCGAGCGAGGTCTCCTCGTGCCACACTTTCACGCTCCCGTGCCCTAACCGCCTGACCGCGCGCGCGCAGTCCTCATCGCAGTTTGAGCCCGGAAAAACAACAACCCCGAAATCAGCCATCGCTTCGTGCCTCCGCGACCTCTATTGAAAAAACCTCTATGACCGGATTGGCGAGGATTTCGGAACACATCCGGTCCGCCAGCACTTGTGCGGATTTCTCATCGGAGCACTCCACCCTCAACTCTATGAGTTTGCCCACGGTCACGGACACAACCTCGCTGAAACCGAGTTTTCCAAGCGCGGAAAGCACCGTTTTGCCTTGAGGGTCAAGCACGCCCTTTGCGGGGCGAATCTCAATTTTCACTTCAAAATTTTTCACTTCAGGTCTTCGCACCCTTCGTGGGAATCACGGACGACCCGCCCGCTATCTCAAACGACAGCCTCTCAAGGTCGTCCGGGGACGAGTATTGAATTATGATGTTGCCTTTTTTCCTGCCGCCTTTGATGCTCACTTTCGCACTAAGAGCTTCGCGCATTGAGCGCTCCGCGCGTTTGAGATATATGTCGGTTTCCGAAGCGGCGGACTGTTTGAACGAGCCGCCCGAAGAGCCCAAAGCGTTGAATTTTTTTACAAGCGCTTCCGTCTGCCTCACGGACAAACCGCCCGAGATAATTCTCGCAACAACCACGCCTTCATCGGCGGCGGACTTGAGCCCTAAAACGGCTCTTGCGTGCCCCGTTGAAATCCCGCCGGACACAAGCGCCTCACGGGACGCGTCTGAAAGTTTCAAAATCCGCAACGAGTTTGTAACCGCCGCCCTGCTCTTGCCGACCCGCTTTGACATATTTTCGTGCGTCAAACCATACTCCGATATGAGCCTCTCATAGGCGAGCGCCTCTTCAAGCGGATTAAGGTCTTCACGCTGAATGTTTTCAATCAGAGCTATCTCAAGCGATTCGCTATCGGCAAGGTCGCGCACAATCACCGGAACCTCGTGAACGCCCGCCTTCTGCGCCGCGCGCCACCTTCTCTCTCCGGCGATTATCTCGTATTTGTCTCCGCTCTTGCGGACAATCAGCGGTTGAATTACGCCCTTTTCTTTGATTGAAACCGCGAGCTCGTCAAGCGCACCGGAGTTGAACCCGGTTCTCGGCTGCCCCGCGCCGGGCTTGAGCCGGGTGGTCGGCACCGTCATATACGCGCCTTCTGAAACTTCACTCTCATCACCGATGAGCGCTTCAAGGCCTTTGCCAAGAGTGTTTTTCCTCATTTGGAACACCTCCGTTTTTCTTGATTATTTCCTCCGCGAGCGACATGTAATCGCGCGCGCCTTGAGATTCATTGTCGTAAATCACAACCGGTTTGCCGTGGCTCGGACATTCGGCGAGGCGGACATTTCTTGATATGACCGTGCTGAAAGTTTCATCGCCGAAATGGTTTCTCGTTTCGCGGGCAACCGAATGGCATATGTTGTTTCGCGTATCAAACATCGTCAGAAGATACCCCTCAACTGAGAGCGCCGGGTTGATGCGCTTGCGCACCAGACTGATGGCGTTTTTGATGTGTGCAAGCCCTTCAAGCGCGTAATATTCGCACTGTATCGGAATTATTACCGAATCCGCCGCCGCGAGCGCGTTGATTGACAAAATGTTAAGCGAGGGCGCGCAGTCTATTATTATATATTGGTAGGCATTCGAAACTTCGGCAAAGGATTTTTTCAAAACATACTCCCTGCCTTCAAGGTCAAGCAGTTCAACCTCCGCGCCCGTAAGGTTGGAGTCCGAAGGGATAACATCAAACCTGTCGCCGAATGAGTCGGGATAGACCTTCCGTATGCAGTCCGTAAGCGATTCACCCCCGATTAGAACGCCGTAAACGGTTGCCGTGGACACCCCGTTTTCCAAGGTGCGCTCAACACCCACACCGCTTGAGGAGTTGCCCTGGGGATCGCAGTCCACAAGCAGGGTCTTCTGCCCCAACATAGCGAAACTCGCTGAAAGGTTGACGGCGGTCGTGGTCTTTCCCACTCCGCCCTTCTGGTTAACAATTCCTATGATTTTCGCCACAGGCGCAACCCTTGTGTTTTATGAAAAAAACTTTCCAATTCAAAAACGGTTTCAAACCTTGCAATGCCTACCCCCGAATTATAGTCTTACGGGGCGGTTTTCTCAAATGAAACGGCAACCTGTTTTTTCCAAAACTCTTAAGATGAACGAAGGGATTTTCGTAACCGCGCATGCGTGCCGGCGGGGCCTGCT
>NZ_CDWCUL010000018.1:0-23765 GCF_977828045.1 Candidatus Mycalebacterium sp.
GACCCGGTTGTTTTCATCAGGCACAAAAACCGCAGTTTTCTGGTTTTGAGCGATTTGGAACTTGCGCGCGGCAGAAAGGATGCGGCGGTTTCCACCGTGTTGCCGTTTTCCTCTTACGCGACGCAACTCAGAGAGACAAAGAAACGCTCACTTGCCGATGTTACCGCTCTTGTCCTACGGGAACAAGGGATTTCGCGCGTGGAGGTCCAGAAAACCTTCCCTCTGGCATTTGCCGAATCTCTCAAAAAAAACCGCATAAAGGTTTCGTGTTGCGAGGGGGACATGTTGTTTGAGGAAAGAATGAGAAAAACCCCGCGCGAAGTTTCACTTATTCGCTCCGCGCTCAAAGACACCGCTTCGGCGATGAAAACCGCGATTGATATGATTTCCGGCTCCAAAACCGGCAAAAATGGAGTTCTTTTTTTACACGGCAAGCCGCTCACTTCGGAGCGCATACGGCTCTCCATACATACCGAACTTGCGGGCAAAGGCTACGGTGCTTCGGGAACGATAGTCGCCTGTGGCGAGCATTCCGCCATGCCCCACCATTCGGGCGAGGGACCGGTTTTTGCGAACCGCCCGGTCGTTATTGACATCTTTCCGAAGTCCGCGCACGGATATTACGGGGATATGACCAGAACGGTGATAAAGGACAAGCCTTCGCCCGAACTTGCGCGGATGTATAAAACCGTTTTGAAAGGGCAGAAAATCGCGATTGGGATGATAAAGCACGGTGTAAAATGCGCCGATGTTCACAATGCGGTTTTGAGTTTTTTTGATTCAGAGGGTTTTGTGACCGAGCGCGGAGAAAATCCGCGCGGTTTCATACACTCAACCGGGCACGGTCTGGGAATGGGGCTTCACGAACCGCCGGGCATCGGTCCCTCAGGCGGTGTTCTGTGCGAAGGCAACATGGTTACCGTTGAGCCGGGACTTTATTACGAAGGGCTCGGGGGCATACGTATTGAGGATGTTGTTCTCGTAACAAAAAAAGGCTGTGAAAACCTTACAAAATGTCCAAAGGTGTTTTCAATCTAACAACTCCGCCGTGCTCGGGCGCTCAATAAATGAGCCGATAAGTTTCCAGCCGTTTTCAAAAAAGTTTCCCGCTTCGGCGGCGCATTTTTCCGAATAGACGCGCTCCGGATTGAACGCTTTGTTTTTCGGGTCGTAAAAGGCGAAAGGCACGGGATCCCGCGAGTGAGTTCTGAGTGATATGGGGGTCGGGTGGTCTGAAGTTACAAGCACTTTGAAATCTCCGAACCTCTCCATTGCTTTGAGCGCGGGGCCCACGACCCGCGAGTCAAAATCCTCAATCGCGCGCACCTTCAGCTCTGTTTTGCCCATGTGCCCCGTTTCATCGGTCGCCTCTATGTGAATCATCACAAGGTCGTTTGTTTCAAGCGATTTCAGCGCGTATTGGACTTTGCCTTCGTAATTTGTGTCCAGATAACCGGTCGCTCCCGGCACCTCTACGACTTCCATTGCCGCGCATTTCCCTATTCCCTTCACCAGATCAACCGCCGATATAACCGCTCCGCTCACCCCGTAAGTCTCCTCAAAAGACGGCAGCACGGGTGCGGTTCCCTCGCCCCACAGCCAGATATCGGTCGCGGGCGGCTCGCCGTTTTTCTCCCTTTCCCTGTTGACCGGATGGTCTTTGAGCACATCTTTCGCGGCGCGCATAAGTTCAATAAGCAGGGCCGCGTCCGCACCTTCGGGAAGAAAATCCTTCACCTCTTTGCCGAGAATGTCATGCGGCGGCGTGGACGAGACCGCGTTTTTGCCATTGTCAATAATGAGCAGATGCCTGTAACTGACGCCCGGAAAAAACTTTATGCCGTCAGAGTCAAGCGCGCGCGCGATGTCCTTGATGATTTCCCGTGACTGTTCGGTCGGAATATGTCCCGCGCTGTAATCCTCCATTACGGTTTTGCCGCCTTTGTTGCGGAGTGTTACGAGGTTGCATCGGCACGTCAGGTCGGTTTTTTTAAGGGGGATTCCCATTCCCGCCGCTTCCAGCGGAGATCTGCCCGTGAAATAGACGGTCGGGTCGTATCCGAGAACACTCAAGTTTCCCACGTCGCTTCCGGGCGGCAGGGAGGGCGGTATGTGGTTCGTCTCTCCGAACATTCCCGCGTTTTGCGCTATAAGGTCAAGGTTGGGTGTTTTTGCCGCTTCAAGCGGGGTTTTGCCTCCAATCTCATCAAGAGGCATGTCCGGCATTCCGTCTCCCTGAAGAATTAGGTATTTCAATTTTTGAACGTTCAGGAGAGGCCCTCGCACGCTCCTGTCGCAGTCTTGCCATCGGCTTCAAGTTTGAGCAACTGCTTCTCCGCATGATATGAGCTTCGCACAAGGGGGCCCGCCTCAATGTGTGGAATCCCCACAATTTTTTCCCCGTAGTTTTTCAGAGATTCAAACTCAACGGGATGATAAAAGCGTGAAACGGGAATATGATCGTGAGTGGGTTGCAAATACTGCCCGATGGTAACGATGTCGCAACCGACCGAGTGCAGGTCTTTGAGCGTGGAGGTTATTTCCTCAAAAGTCTCTCCGAGCCCGACCATTATGCCGGATTTTGTGAGCATTCCATTTTTGCCCTCACGCGAAGAGGTTTCGAGAAGCGCAAGAGAGCGTTCATAAACCGCCTGCGGACGCACCGAGCGCAGTTTGCCCGATTGCGTTTTTTGTGGAAGCGCGTAGAGGCGCGACACGGTTTCAATGTTGTGATTCAGTACGTCGGGGCTTTCAGACAGGACCGCGCGCAGGGCTTTTGAGCTGCCTTTGAAGTCGGGAATAAGGCACTCTATTTTGATTTGGGGAGCCGCACGGCGGATCTCTCTTATGGTCTGCGCGAAAATTTCAGCGCTCTGTTGATTTTTGTCATCCCTGTTCACGGAGGTTACGACTATATGGGATATCACAGAGTTGTGCGCGCAAAGGTCCTTTACGGCGCGAGCGACTCTTCGGGGCTCGTTCCAGTCAAGTTCTCCGCCTTTTCCCGTCTTTACATGGCAGAAACCGCAACTTCTCGTGCAGGTATCGCCCATTATCATAAAAGTTAAAGTTCCCGCGCTCCAGCACTCCCCGATGTTGGGGCATTTGGCTTCCTCGCATACCGTATGGAGCCCCATTTCGCCGACAAGATTTTTAAGGCGCGAGTAGTTTTCGCCCGAAGGAATTTTCGCTTTCAGCCACGGGGGTTTTGGCGTTTTTATAACGCTTGCAGGCATCGGAGGTCAGGACTGCGGTTCTTCGCTGTCCGGTGTTTTGCTTTCAAGTTTGCTGATTTTTCTGTTTTTGCCGACCAACTCAAGCCAGTTAAGTGAAGAATGTATGAGAGTGAAAATAATTCCCAACAGGAAAGCCGAAGCAACCACCGCCCACATTTGCACGGCCGGCAGTTCGGGGATGACGTAGATTTGCGGGGGAATCTTGCCGAAACTCACGCTCATAGCCTCATTCATCCACGCGTTGCTCAGATAAAAAACCGCTCCGAAAACAACGAAAATCAAAGTCAAAATCAGTTTTACATATTTCATGGATTTTTCCCCGTTTCCGTATAATACCACAAGCGCACGGGTTTAATTAGAAGTTTTCACTTGCCCGAACTGTTCTGACATATAGTAAAGCCCCGCGCCGTGAAAGACGGACGGCGACAGGTATTTCCCCAGCAGTTTTGCGGATTCTCCGGGAATTATGAGGTCTAAAAACGTCAAGTCCTTAACGGGGAAGGTGTGCACGGGTGAGTCTTTGGGAATTCCGGCTCTTTCAGCGGCGGTTTCAATCGCGCTCAAAAACGTTCCCATTTCGTCCACAAGCCCGGATTCCATTGCCTCACTTCCCAGAACGATCCTTCCGTCCGAAAATTCCTTCATTTTTTCCGGGCTTATTTCCCTGTTTTCCACGACTGTGTTTTTAAACTGCTCAAGCGCGTTGTCCACGAGATCCTGAAGGTATTTTCTCTCGCCCGGCTCAAGAGGGCGCAGGGGCGAGCCCGCGTCTTTGAGTTCGCCGGTTTTTACGACATCAACGCCTATCTTCGCCCACCTCAACAGTTCCCCGTAGTTTGCGAAAGTCGCCAGCACGCCTATGCTTCCGGTTATTGTTCCGGGGTTCGCGATTATGTGGGGCGCGCCGCAGGCGATGTAGTAGCCACCCGACGCCGCGACATTTCCCATGCTCGCGACCACGGGTATTTTCTGTCCAAGTCTCTTTACCAGCGCGTAAATCTCCTGAGACGCCGCGACACTTCCGCCGGGCGAGTCAATCCGCACGACAAGCGCCTTGTAAGAGCCGTTTTTTTCTATCTCTCTGACAGCCTCCGTGTATGCGCCTGAAGAGATTATGACGCCTTCAATGTTGAGCACGGCGATTTTGTCCGTGGTTTCCTCAACCAGCACCACAATCGCGCCCAGAAGTATAAGCGCGGCGATTATGTAGCGGAATCTCATCGCCCTGAATTTTACTCCTCTTCTTCGTTTTTTCCGACACTGATTTTGTCGGAAATGAAATCGCCCAGTTTTGCACCGCTTCCCTCGCCGTGTTTGGCACTGAACTCTCTGAGGATTTCCCTCTCGTTTTTTCTGATAAGCATCTCAGCGCTTAAAGTTACCGTGCGGGATTTATTGTCAATGTTCTTCACAACCCCGGTTATCTCCATACCCGTTTTGTAATGCTCACCGCCTCGCCCCCCATCCGAATCCGGGAGGTCGGAAAACCGTATAAAGCCCTCAATGTCGTCATCAAGTTCAAGAACAAGACCGCCGCGCGCCTCTTTTTTAACCTTTCCGGTGAGAACATTCTCGCCTTTCTTGAGTTTTTTGACCGCCGTTTTCCACGGGTCTTTTTGCAGTTGCTTCACTCCGAGAGACATCTTTTTCTTCACGGGGTCGCACCACATCAACACCACTTCAATCTCCTTGCCCTTGTTTTCGCCGTACTCGTCCACGGGGTCAACCGTTTCCTTCCAGCTTATGTTGTCCGGATGCACAAGCCCGACCACCCCTTCCGCGACCTCAACAAAAACGCCCGCACTGTTCACATTGGCGATTTTCCCTTTTATTTTGGAGTTTTGCGGGTTTTTTTCCGCGAACTCCTCCCACGGGGTCGGCTGAGTCTGTTTATAACTCAGCGATATCCGCCCACTGCCCTCTCTTATGTCCGTAATCTTGACCGTTATTTCCTCGCCGGATTTTAGAACATCTCCGGGGGTTTTGACACGTCTCCACGCCACTTCGCTTATGGGTATGAACCCCTCTATGATCCCTCCTTCACCCGTCAAATCCACAAAAACTCCGGACGGTATGATGTTGGAAACAGCCCCTTTTACCAGCATCCCCACATCTATCTGTTTCACGAACTCCGCCATCTTCTCCGCTCTTTCCCTTTCAAGCAGTTTTTTTCTGGAAAGAACAATCCTTTTGCCTTCCATCTCAATTATGAGCGCGTCAAAACTCTGGTTCATAACCTTGTCCGCGCCCTGACGGTTATTCCCTATCAGCACCTGCGAGGACGGAAGAAACGCCTTTGCGTCCGTGCCTTCAATCACACATTCAACACCGCCTTTTATCCTTTTCGCCGCCTTGACCTTGACGGGCTGTTCGTTTGAAAACGCCTGTTTCAAGTCCTCAAAATGCTTCATTGAATCCGCGTCCGCTTTGGAAATTTTCGGCAGCCCGCGTCCCACTCCTTTAATCAGAACGTCCACACACGCGCCTTCGGCAGCTTCGCAGTTGCCATTTTCATCGACAAACTCTTTGAGCGGAACTATTCCCTCGGACCTCATTCCTATGTTTATGAAGACGTTTTCCTCCTCAACCCGCACGATGGTTCCACTGACGATTTTGCCGGCGGTGTTTTCTTCAGCAAAGCCGCTTTCGTCAAGCAGTTGTGAAAAGCTCTGCGAGTCGTCCGGGGAGTCGGTTTTTTTGGCGAAACTGGTCATAGCTTGAAACCGTTCAAAACCCCGCGCATAGGCCGTGCGCCCGCGACTGATTTTTTAAAATGACTTCCAACCTTCAACCGAGTTGAGAATTTTCTCAACAACCTCATCCACACCAAGGTGTGTGGTGTCTATTATCACAGCATCATCGGCAGGTTTCAAGGGAGAGTGCTTTCTTTGGCTGTCCCGCCGGTCTCTTGAAGACAGTTCGGCGGAGGTTTGCTCCAAAGTCGTATTTGCGCCTTCCTGTTTGAGTTCAGCGGCTCTGCGCCGCGCCCGCTCATTTTCCTCTGCGGTGAGAAAAAACTTGTAATCGGCGTCTCTGAAAACCCGCGTTCCCATATCCCTGCCTTCGGCTACTATGCTTGTGTTTTCGCCGTGAGCGCGCTGGATGCGCCCGAGAACCTCCCTCACTTCACTTACCTGCGAAAATATTGATGCGTTTTCGGATATTTCAGGCGTTCTTATGTCCGCGCTCACATCTGTGCCGCCCAACGTTACGGTGTAGGAACCGTCTGCGGAGCACACCGGCGAAATTTCGCAGTTTTTGAGAAGTTCCGAGATCTTTTCGCCTTCTTCGGGCTTCACGCCTTTTTCGCGCGCCAGCAGTGCGAAAGTCCTGTATATGGACCCCGTGTCCATATAGCGAATACCGAGTTTTTTAGCCACAATCCGCGCGACCGTTCCTTTGCCGGACGCGCCGGGCCCGTCGATCGTTATCACAATCCTCCCGCGCCCGCTCATTTTCGCGCTCTCAAGCCCTCAAGAAACGGAAAAAAATCCCTGAAAGAAACCGCCACACATTCCGCGTCTTCAATTCTGCTGTCGCCTTCCGCCGCCGTTGCCGCAACGCCCAGAGCCATCGCGACCCTGTGGTCTCCCGCGCTTGAGCAAGTACCTCCGGTCAAACTCCCGCCGGTTACGAGCATTCCGTCCGGCGTTTCCTTAACGCGCGCGCCGAGTTTTCCGAGCCCTTCGGTCATTGATTTTATTCTGTCGCTTTCCTTCACTCTCAATTCCGCCGCGTCCGATATTTTTGTAACCCCTTGCGCGAAGCACGCGACAGCCGCAATCGCGGGCAATTCGTCTATCGCGCACGGTATTAAATCTCCTTTAATCTCAACCCCTTTGAGCGCGCGTCCGCCTTGCGCCTCTATGTCCGCCACATCTTCACCGCCGGATTTTCTGCGGTTTGAAACCCGTATGTCCGCCCCCATTTTTTGTAGTATTTCAAGCCCGCCCGCTCGCGCCGGATTGATTCCGACATTTTCAATCACCACGCGCGAGCCCGGATTTATAACCGCCGCCGCGATGGGGAAAATCGCGGAAGATATATCCGCCGGAACCGCCACTTCGCCGCCGATGAGCCGTTCCGCCCCGCCGCCGGCGAGCGTTATCGCGTTTCCTTCGCGTCTGACCCCGGCGCCGAAATGCCCGAGCATTATTTCTGTGTGGTCTCTGGTTTTTTCGGGTTCTGTGATTTTTGTGTCGCCGTCAGCGTAAAGCCCCGCGAGCAGAATCGCAGATTTCACCTGCGCGCTCGCGACCGGCATTTCGTATTCCATCGCCCGCAACCTTGAGCCCTTTATGGAGAGCGGGAGTTTTCCGCCGCGTGAGGATATGTCCGCACCCATGAGCGAAAGGGGCGTTATCACGCGCTCCATCGGTCTTTGTTTCAGGTATTTGTCTCCTGTTACGGTTGATTCAAACCGCTGGGCACTCAGTACGCCCGCGAGAAGGCGCGCCGTTGTTCCCGAATTGCCCGCGTCAATGGCTTTTCCGGCGGGCGCAAGACAGTCGCAAACAGCGGTGGTTTCGCCCGCCGATGTTTCTATCCGCGCGCCGAGAAGCCTCAAGGCGTTCTTTGTGGAGATTATGTCTTCGCTGTCGAGCAGGTTTGTTATGCGCCCCCCGCTGTGCGAAAGGCACCCTATTATTAACGCTCTGTGAGAGATGGATTTGTCCGCCGGAACAGTGGTTCGTCCCGTAACGGGGCGAACCCCGCCTGATATTGTAATTTGCGCTGACACTTTTTGCGGGCGCGGGAAGGGTTTTTCTTTACGGGGTTATGATTTTACCCCCGCTTTTGCCACCGCCTCCTTTCCCGTCTTCGGGAGACTGCTTTTTCGCGCGGGCTTCAATCAGAGCAAGCAGCCGCTCCTTGAAGTTTTCTTCATAGTCGCAGATTGACGGGACGATGTAGCCCAGAAGGGCTATTTGCAGAAGGTATTCGGTGTTGGCGATTATGTATTCCTGCTCAAACTTGCTGCCATATGCTTTTGAAAGGTTCGTGAAAATGTGTTCTCCCATCTCGGCGAGAACCTGCGCTATGCTTTTTGTTCCTTTCGCCTGCTGGTTGGCGGAAACTCCGAGGTTGAACGCCATCGTTATGGACGCGGCGAGGTCGGTTTCGGGCGCGGATTTCCCGTTTTCCTCTTCGGTTTTTTCGGTCTTTTCAGAGTCCGGCATTTCCTGCTATCATAACAGGCGGGAGCCGCCGTGTAAATCAGGGGCGGTGCGCTCCCCCGTAGAGTTGAAACCGGCAAACATCATAAAAAAACTCGGTCTGAAACCTCTTGAACGGGAAGGAGGCCTTTACAGGCAAACCTATGTGAGCCCCGAAACCGTTGCCTCCTCTCATTTGCCCGACCGTTACAAAGGGGACAGAAACTTTTCCTCGGCGATTTACTATTTTCTTCAAAAAAACGAGGTTTCCGTCATGCACAGACTGATGTCGGACGAGGTTTACCATTTTTACTCCGGAGACCCGGTTCAATTGCTCACTTTGAAGCCCGGAGGCCCGGGGCTGGTATTTCTCGGCAGCGACATAATGTTCGGTCAGTACCCGCAAGTTGTGGTTCCGGCGGGTGTGTGGCAGGGAATGAAAATCGTTGACGGCGGCGAATACGCGCTTATGGGAACAACCGTTTCGCCCGCCTACACCGAAGACGACTTTGAACTTGGCGACCCCGAAAAACTGTGCAAGCAGTTTTCCGAGCACTCCGGACTCATAAAAACCCTTTCGCGCTGAAACGGTCTTTTTGACAATCCCCGCCAATAGTAATATTTTGTCCACCGGAGGGGTGAGATGTGCGCAAATGCCGGCGTTCCTACAAGCGAGGATTCTGAAAGAGCCGTTCTCGGCGCGATTATGCTTGAAAACTCGTGCATAAACGAGGTTCTTGAAATCGTAACCCCCGAAGATTTCTACACAAAATCCAACAGAAAAATCTTTGAAGTGATGATTGAACTGGATAAAGAGGGGAGGCCCCTTGATGTCCTGACCGTTTCGGAATATCTGAAAGCTTCCAACGGAACTTTGAACGAAGTGGGAGGCAGTTCTTATATAACGCTGCTTGCGGATGTGGTTCCCACCACTGCGAATGTCGCCCACTATGCGAAAACCGTCAAAGACACCTCTTTGCTCCGCCAGATTATCAAAATGGGCGGCGAAATCGCGTTTCGCGGCGGCAACGGCGTAACGCCGGAAGAACTTCTTGATCTTGCCGAGAGCCAAATCATGAGTATTGCCGGAAACAGGGTGAAAGCCGCTTTCACTCCTCCGCACGAACTTGCCGCGCGAACTATGCATCACGTTGAAGAGGCGCAGAAAAAGAAGGCGGTTATTACGGGTCTGTCAACCGGTTTTAAGAAAATAGACGAACTGACTTCGGGGTTGCAGCCGGCGGATTTGATTGTAGTCGCGGCGCGCCCCAGTCTCGGAAAAACCTCTTTGTGCCTCAACATAGCCGAACATGCGGGAGTTACGCTCGGCAAAAAAATTGCCGTGTTTTCGCTTGAAATGACCGAAACCCAGCTCGCGCTCAGAATAATTTCAATGATGTCTCAGGTCAGTTTCTCGGACTTGCGGGGCGGACACATTAAAAACTCCGACAAAGGCAAAATCACTGATGCGTTCACCAGATTCGGGCAGTCCGGAATTCTCATAGACGACAGCGCCGGGCAGACGGCTCTTGAAATCAGAGCCAAATGCAGACGGCTCAGCAATGACAAAGGGCTTGACCTTGTCGTTGTTGACTATCTGCAGCTTATGCGCGGAGACGGCAGGACGGAAAGCAGGGAAAGGGAAATTGCGCAGATTTCGTCCTCTCTCAAAGCGCTCGCCAAGGAACTCAAAGTGCCCGTAATCGCGGTTTCGCAGTTAAGCCGCCAGACAGAAACCCGCTCTGACCACCGTCCACAACTCTCTGACTTGAGGGAAAGCGGCGCGATAGAGCAGGACGCCGATGTGGTCATATTCATAAACCGCCCGGATTTTTATGCCAAAAATGATGACGACAAAACCGGCGAGGCGGAGATCATAATAGGAAAACAGAGAAACGGCCCCCTCGGCACCGCCAGACTGACGTTCCTTGAACGCAACGGCATTCCGGGATTTGCCGAACCCTCTTACGACGAATACGATGATTTTGGGTGAGCCCGCGCTCACACAAGTAGCGGTTTTATCTTTCTTTCTTCGGCGGTTTCCCTTTCGTGGAGTTCGCCGTTTTTCTGCCACAGGTAAAATTTGTCAAATATCTTTTTCAACCGCTCGCGAACCGAATTCCATCTCGGGTTCCAGTCGTGATTTTTTTCCCGGCCCTCAAAAAAAGTTTCAATAAAAAACCGCCGCTCTCTGCGCAGTCCCTTTTCCGCCGTCCAGCCCGTGCGGGCGACCGCGTAGCCGCACGCGAAACCCATCGCGATTGTGCCGGTCAAGCCCAGCACTTCGGCGGATTTTGCCGCGAGTTCAATATGGCAGTAAAGAGCTTGCGGAGTGCGGTAGCCGCGCTCAGGCATAAGTTCATCCATCTCAATCAGATTTTTCACGAAATACATCGGGTAGTAAGTGGGGCTGTTTACGTCAACCGACTTTGTCGCGCACGAGAGCGGGCTTTTGATTATCACATCCTCGTCTATCACGCCTATCATGAATTTGCTCCGGTCAAAATTCCCTGTCTCGCCGCACATTTCAAGGCTTGAACCAATGTTGTTCCACTCTTTGCGGGCGATTTCCATGGCGTCTTCCATGCGCCCCGACCCGCCGCCGTCCACCAGAGCGTCAAGGTCTGTTTGAGCGCTCATACTTTTCCCGGCGGTCCGGCGAGAATGATTCCGATGTCCATAACGTTTGTTCCCGTGGGCCCGGTTTTGATTAAGTCTCCGAGAGAGTCGAAAAATGTGTAAGAGTCATTTGCCATAAGGTGGTCGCGCGCGCTGATTCCCCGCTTTCTGGCGAGCAGACGCGAAGAGCCGTCGCATATCGCGCCCGCCGCGTCTGTGGGCCCGTCAATTCCGTCCGTTCCGGCAAAAAGCCCCACTATGTTTTTATGTCCGATAACCTCCATACAGAATGACAGCGCAGTTTCGGTGTTTCTGCCGCCTTTGCCTTTTTGCCTCACATTCACGGTCGTTTCACCGCCGAAAATTACGCAAGCGGGCATTTTGACCGGCTTTTCAAAACGCTCAATGTCAAGCGCGACTGCCGCCACGCATTTGGCGACCTCTTTCGCCTCGCCCTTCACCTGAGACGACAGCGCGAATGTTGAGTAGCCGAGTTCGCGCGCCTTTTTCTCAGCCGCTCTCACGCATTTGGCGTTATTTCCTATGATGACCGTACGGACGCGTGTGTTTTTGGGAACGCTTGTCCGCGCGGATTTTTCGTTTTTAAGCCCCCACTCAAGATGAACTACAACCTTGGGCGGAATCTGATGCTCAACGCCCAGCGCCTCAACAACGCGCCACGCTTCCTTGAAAGTGGTGGTGTCCTCAACGGTCGGGCCGGACGCTATCATCTCAGGGTTGTCCCCCGCGACATCGGAAAGAATAAGCGTCAAAACCTCGGACGGAAGCGCCTGTTTCAAAAGTCCTCCGCCCTTTATGCTGGACAGTTTTTTTCTGACCGTGTTGAGTCCGTATGTGTCCACGCCGGAAATCAGCAGTTGCTTGGTAACCTTCTGTTTGTCTTCAAGCGACAGCCCTTCGCGCGGCATAGCCAGCATTGAACTGCCGCCGCCCGATATGAGGAAAAGCACAAGGTCTTTTTTTCCGGTTTTTTCAAGCAGGGTCATTATTTCGCGCGCGGCGCGGAAACTTTTTTCATCGGGAACGGGGTGGCTTGAAAGCATAAACTTCAAGCGCGAGAACTTTTCGCGCGGTTTGGAGTTTGAAACGACAATTCCGTCCGTGATGCGGTCGCCGAGCAGTTTTTCCGCCGCCGTTGCCATTGCCGCCGCGGCTTTTCCGAACGAAACCACAAAGATTTCGCCGTATGACGAGAGGTCGTAGGTTTTGTTGTCAACTTTGAGCGAGTTTCCCTTGACCGACACGTGCTCAAACACACACCGTTCGGGATTGACCGCCTCAATCGCGGCGTCCAGAATCTTCATCGCGTCTTTTCTGAGGGTTTTGTTTGACATTGCCCGCGCCTATCCGTTTCTCAAATCATCCAGAATTTTGTCAACCGATTCGCGTGTCAGATTTTCGTGCAGAACGTTGTCAACAAGCATCACCGGAGCCGAGCCGCAAGCCGCGAGGCATTCGGCTTCCATAACGGTTATTTTGCCGTCCCGCGTGGTTTCGCCCGATGAAATTCCGAGTTTTTCGTAGATGTACTTCTCAACTTCCTCCGCGCCCTTGAGCGCGCATGAAAGCGTTCTGCACACCCAGACGATGTGCTTGCCGATAGGTTTTGTAAAAAACATTGTGTAAAAAGTGGCAACGTTTTGGACGCTTGCGGGCGTGATGTCAAGAATTTCCGCGACCTCAACCATTGACTCTTCGCTGAGCCACCCGAGCCGTTTCTGAACCGCCCACAAAGCCGGAATAAGCCCCGAACGCGGTGTTTCCGCTTTCTCCGCGATTTGCTCTATTTCCGCTCTTGTCTCATCGGGAAGGGGCATTACAGTCCGCTCTTTTCAAACGGTAAAACTATACGATTGGAATGGGCGGTCAAGGAAAAAGCGGTTTTATGCTTGCGCACGGGAAGGTGGTAAACTGAAAACCTTATGTTGGATGCTGAAACAAAAAGAAGAATAGATGGGGCGCGTGATGTGCTTGTGGGGCAGGTGCCCGACCCGAAAGGGCAGGTTGAGCAGATTACAATGGCTCTGCTCTACAAATTTATGGACGCGATTGATAAAGAGGCGGTGGAGAACGGTGGAAAACCGTCTTTCTTTGTCGGAAATTCCGAAAAGTTTGCGTGGTCTGAATTGATGAGAGAAATGCTTGACGCGACTGAGAGATTCACTCTTTACCGTCAGGGCGTTGAGGGAATGTCTGATAATACAAACCTTCCCGACACTTTTCGCGACATTTTCAAGGGCGCATTTCTTTCATTTAATGACCCGCGCACTCTGCGCCTGTTCCTCACAGAGGTTGACGGCATTCAATACACTCACAGCGAGGATCTTGGAGACGCTTTTGAATATCTGCTTTCAATTCTCGGCAGTCAGGGAGATGCGGGACAGTTCCGCACTCCAAGACATATTATTGATTTTATTGTTGAAGTCGTTTCTCCTAAGAAAAATGAGCGAATTTTAGACCCCGCATGCGGAACGGCGGGGTTTCTTATTTCCGCTCAGAAGCATATTTACAGGGAAAACTCAACAAACGGGAAAAATTTGGGGGACAAACTCACTCCTGCGGAAAAAACCAAACTTGCCAACAACATTGTCGGTTATGACATTGCGCCCGATATGGTTCGCCTGAGTCTTACGAATATGTTTTTGCATGGATTGAAACAGCCGCAGGTTAGGGAATATGACACGCTGACATCAGACGCTTTTTGGGAAGAGGATTTTGATGTGATTCTCGCAAATCCGCCTTTTATGTCGCCGAGAGGTGGAATAATCCCTCATAAACGTTTTGCCGTGAAAGCGAACCGTTCGGAAGTGCTTTTTGTTGATTACATAGCGGAGCATCTGAGTTTGAACGGAAGGGCGGGGATTATTGTGCCAGAGGGGATTGTTTTTCAATCAGCAAAGGCATACAAATCTCTGCGTAAAAATCTGGTGGGAAATTGGGGGCTTTGGGCGGTGGTTTCATTGCCTCAAGGGGTTTTTAATCCTTATGCGGGTGTTAAAACTTCAATTCTTTTCATAGATAAACAGTTAGCGAAAAAAACCGACGAGATTTTGTTTGTGAAAGTAGAAAACGACGGCTTTGATTTGGGAGCTCAAAGAAGAAAGATAGACGAAAATGATTTGCCTGACTGTTTGCAAATATTAGAGCAATGGAAGAAAGACCTAACTATTGATGAAAACAGTCAATTTGCTTTTTCAGTTTCAAAATCCACGATCGCCGAAAATGGCGGATACGACCTAACAGGTGACCGCTATCGTGAGACGGTGGATTATAGCAATGTGAAATGGCAAATGGTAGCGTTGGGGGAGGTTTGTGAGATAGAGAGTGGTTCAAGGCAAAAAGGAGGGTCTTTGTCTTCTGGCATTCCCAGTATAGGCGGAGAACAAATTGATGCAGATGGTTCTATAAAACTAGAAAAAATGAGACACATCTCCGAAGAACATTTTAATTCAATGAAAAAAGGAGTGTTAAAAAAGGGTGATGTTTTAATTGTTAAAGATGGGGCAACAACTGGAAAATCTGGTTATTTGAATAATCAGTTTGAGAAAGGAGCGGTGAATGAACATGTTTTTATCTTAAGAGCAAGGCAAAATGTTTTGCCATATTATCTTTATAGCATCACAAAAAATTCAAACTTTCAGAATGATTTAAAGCCATATATTAAGGGAATTATAGGAGGAATCAGTTTAGAAATCAAAAAAAATCAAAATTCCTCTCCCACCGCTTGAAGTCCAAAAAGAAATCGTTGCTGAGATAGAGCAATATCAAAAAATCATTGATGGAGCGAAGCAAGTTGTGGATAACTGGAAGCCACAAATCAAAATCAATCCCGATTGGGAAATGGTGGAGTTGGGGGAGGTTTGTGAGAGTTTGTTTGCTGGAGGAGACGTTCCGAAAGACTATTCAAAAACAAAAATTGATGGATATGAAGTACCCATATACACAAATGGGATTGGTAACAAGGGGTTGTACGGTTTTGCTAAAAAAGCGCGTGTAAAACAAGAATGCGTTACACTTTCTGCTCGTGGAACAATAGGGTATCCAGAAATACGCAAAATTCCATTTTATCCTGCAATTAGGTTGATTGTAGCAATACCAAAATCAATGGTTCTAGACACCATATTTTTAAAATATGCTTTGGTAAATACGGATATTAATCGTACTGGTAATACCATTCCACAACTTACAGTACCAATGGTAAAAAGTATTAAAATCCCGCTTCCGCCTCTTGAAGCGCAAAAGGAAATTGTTGATGAGATAGAAGCAGAGCAGAAATCCATGGAGGGATGCAAGAAACTTCTTGCTTCACAAGAACAAAAAATAAACAATCGAATAAGTGAGGTGTGGGAATAGAGACTAATTGAGAAATAAGAGAATGTGTGAGATAGGGACATGAAAGATTTAGATGAAATTTTTGAGTATTTGCCCCTGAAATATAAACTCCCAACTGATGTTGAATATTTCGGGTTTTTAATTGAATCTGTGGAAAATAATTACGAAAGGCAAAATTATCATTTTGCCTTCTTGTCTCTTCACATGGTTTATATGGGTATTGTGTACAACTACATTTACGCAATATTTAAGACGGATTTAGAACAGTTTGAAAATGTTTTAATAGGTCATCACAAAATCTTGAATATAAAAGATAGTTCTAAAATTGAGTCTTGGCATCTGTTGAGCAAAATAAACGAAGCTACCAT
The DNA here is from genome assembly GCF_977828045.1 of Candidatus Mycalebacterium sp. Taxonomy (NCBI): domain Bacteria; kingdom Pseudomonadati; phylum Thermodesulfobacteriota; class Candidatus Dadabacteria; order Candidatus Nemesobacterales; family Candidatus Mycalebacteriaceae; genus Candidatus Mycalebacterium; species Candidatus Mycalebacterium sp. The sequence goes on from NZ_CDWCUL010000018.1 coordinate 15,733, forward strand.
ATTTCAGTTTTTTAGAGCCGTTGGAATTCCTAATGGTACAATAGGAAATCTGAAAAAGCCTGTTCAGCAGAGGAATGAATTTGCGCACACCAACGGGGTGTATTTGTCGAATGAAGATAAGTTTAATGAGAGGGTTGAAAATTACTTGGCAAACTTGGAGGAAATTCAGGAGTTTTGTTCTGAAGAATACAAAAATTTATTCTTTCGGTTTTTGAAAGGATTTGCCGTTAAAATTTCTAAGGATGAAGGAAAATTACATTTGGGAGATTTTATGCGGGATTATGGTGTAAGCAGAAGAACTATCGACCGACTTGCTAAAATCAAAAAGAAAGATTACCCTAAAAACGCAAATATTATTTTTAATTGTATGTTAGACAGGTAACAAGTAGTAATGCGGGAGGTGGTCTATGGTAACTAAAAATCAAAAATCAAAAGTATGGAGCAAGGCAAAGAAAATCAAAGGCAAAAATCCGAAGTTATACCGGAAAGATTCTTACGGCAAAACAATTTACAAATCCTCTTATGGCAAGTCGTCTTCTATGGGGTGGGAAGTTGACCATATAAAACCAAAATCCAAAGGCGGTTCCAGTAAGACCAGAAACTTACAGGCTCTCAACACCCCTACAAATCGCGGAAAAGGCGCCGATGGAAGAAAGAAAAGCAGACATTCAAAGTCTAATAAATAAAGAAGTTGTGCGGACGCAATACGGGATTCATTACAAGTAATTAGGATTTGACAAAGAACTGATTTTATTGTTGAATTGATGCCCCCAAGGAGGTGAAGGATGGCTCAAAAGGAAAAAGAAGTCTCTCAGAAGTATTTAGAAACTCTTGAAGAGGTCAAAAAGCAGTATGAGCAGTATTTAGAAGTTAGTAAACTTTATGAGTTGCCTACATTCCAACAGGAACCTGAGCCAGAAATCCAACCTCCCAGTCTGGAAAACCCACTAACAACAAACACTATTCGCATAAAGTAACATGGCTTCTTGGAGTGAATTATTAAGCAAAGCACAAAAGGGAGTGTCACAAAACCCTGGTTGGCTTGAGAATGAGCTGAAGACACACCTGAGCAATATCTCAAAACTTCGTGAAGGTACATCTGTAATTTTCTATGCTTCCGCCTTTTTGCAAAAACAAAATGCGGGTAACGGCATACTAATCTCCCGTGAAGATATAAACGGTTTTATGAATGCTCTTTATGAAGCCGAAACCGAAAACGGACTGACTTTGATACTCCATACTCCCGGTGGCGACCCGAATGCTGTGGAGAGCATAGTTGAGTATTTACATGCTAAATTTAAACATATTGAAGTAATAGTTCCGTATTTAGCAATGTCAGGTGGTGCTATGATAAGTCTGGCAAGCGACCTTTTAATTCTTGGCAAGCAGAGTCAACTTGGTCCGATTGACCCTCAGCTTTTAATAGAAAACAAGATTCATCCTGCTAGGGCAATTAAAGAGGGGTTTGAGAGAGCAAAAAAAGACATTGGTAGTAATCAGAAACTTGCACATCTCTGGGCTCCGATTTTGCAAAGTATGGGACCTTCTCTTGTATTGGAGGCGGAAAAGGCACTTTCATACAGTAAGGATTTGGTAGTTAACTGGCTTAAGAAGAGAATGTTCAAAGATGTTAGCGAGGAATCTCAAAAAGATGCAAAAGCCAACACTATTGCAAAGTATTTCAATGCTGAAGATACGGACTACGGAAACATTCATGTTCATGGACAGAGAATCGGAGTAGAGAAACTTACGGAACTTGGGGTAAAAGTGGAATTACTTGAAGAAAATCAAGATCTACAAAGCGAGGTTCTGACATCCTATCATTTAATGACTTTAATTTTTGAGATGCTTCATTCTGTAAAGTTCATTGGTAGCGATAAAGGAAAGATGTGGGCTAAGTTGCAATCGATTGCTATGTTGCCACCTCTACAGCCTGTTTCCCAACGACCGCAGGAACCTCAACCAAAAAAGACTCCTTGATACTCTCTGAGGTAACCATGAACGAAGCCGAAGTCAGGGTTGTTATTGATGCTCTACTCCGCAAAGCCGGTTGGCGTTTGCCGGATGAGGAAAATCCCAATGTCAGAATGGAGCAGTTTTCAGAGGGGCGTCCGTCCGATTATCTGCTTCTTGGCTCAAACACTTATCCAATAGCCATTCTGGAAGCCAAAGAGTCCGAAAAAAACCCGCTTTCGGGCAAAGAACAGGCGCGTGGCTACGCAGAAAACCATAATGCCCGTTTTGTCATTCTTTCAAACAGTCTGCAACACTACCTTTGGGACCTGAAAAGCGGCAATCCGCAACCCATTATGGAAATGCCTACTCAGGAATCTCTTGAGCGGGTTGCTGATATTTCACAAAATCCTTCGTCTTTTGAAAATCAGGAGATTGGAGAGGATTACATTGTCCGCTCTCAAAGGGCGGGCATTCCGCCGGAGAGCAAACGGTCTTTAAGGGACTACCAAATGCAAGCCGTTGAAGCCGTGAAAAATGTTGCGGCGGAAGGGGAAACACGCTATCTGCTTGAAATGGCGACGGGCGCTGGAAAAACGCTTATCGCAGCGGCGGTTATCAAGATGTTTCTCAAAAGCGGCAACGCAAAGCGCGTGTTGTTTCTTGTTGACCGGCTGGAACTTGAAGATCAGGCGCAAAAAGATTTTACGAACTATCTGAGTCAAGATTTCACCACAGTTATTTATAAGGAAAAACGCGATGACTGGCGCACGGCGCAAATAGTTGTCTCCACGGTTCAAACCCTTGCCGCATCCGACCGCTACCGCAAGCAGTTTTTTCCTCTGGATTTTGACTTGCTTATTGTTGACGAAGCTCACCGCTCAATAGGCGGAAGAAGCGGACGCGCAGTATTTGAGTATTTTCTCGGCTACAAACTGGGGCTTACCGCCACACCCAAAGACTATATGCGCGGAGTTGATGCGGAGAGAGAAAATTTCAAGGCGCTTGAAGCGCGCCTGTTGCGCGACACTTACAACACTTTCGGTTGTGGAAACGGAGAGCCGACTTTTCGCTACACTCTGAATGAAGGAGCCGAACAGGGCTATCTTATTCAGCCGCGCATTATTGACACCCGCACGGAAGTAACAACACAACTGCTTTCCGAAAAAGGGGCGGATTTGGTTGTAAAAGACAGAACAACGGGAGAGGAAGAAGAAGGGACGTTTTTCCGCAGGGATTACGAGCGCAATCTGTTTTCCGAAGAGACAAACCGTTCTTTCTGTAAGGCATTTATGGACTACGCCGAATGTGACCCGATAAGCGGCGAGATTGGCAAAACAATTGTTTACTGTGTGAGCCAAAACCACGCCGCAAGAATAACGCAGATATTCAACGAACTTGCCGAGGAAAAATTTCCGGGACGTTACCAATCGGGGTTTGCCGTTCAAGTTACTTCAAGCGTGCAGGACGCAAGGGAGTTCTCACGGCAGTTCGCTGAAAACAACCTTCAGGGAAGGACACTTTTTCTTGAGGGATACCGCTCCTCGCGCGCGCGCGTTTGTGTTACGGTGGGAATGATGACAACCGGCTATGACTGCCGCGATATTTTAAACCTCTGCATAATGCGCCCGATTTTCTCGCCTTCGGAGTTTATTCAGATTAAAGGGCGCGGAACACGAATTTACACTTTCAAATACAGGCATCCGGAATCCGGAGAAAAAACTGCGGAAAAGGAATTTTACAAACTTTTTGATTTTTTTGCCGTCTGCGAATACTTCGAAAAAGACCATCAATATGATGAAAAACTTGAAATTGCCGTTTCGGAAAGCGGGAGTGGTGGCGGTGGTGAAAGCGAGGAATACGAAGGAGATTTTGAGGGGCGGGATCCCGTTCGCAGGATAACGGAGACGGTTGTCGGTTCCGAGGGTTTGAGAGTTGACCGAGAACTTTTTGCCGGTTTCCGCAACAGCGTGAAAAAAGACGATGAGATTAGAGAATCTGTTGAAAGTGAGGATTGGGACAAAGCGGTAAACCTGACGCGCGAGCGGTATGAAAACAAACCGGACGATTTCATTAGTCCCGAAAAAATAGCCGTCGCAAACAACCTTGACCGTCTTCTTCAAACCCGCGAGGTTCTGGAGTTTATTTTTGGGGTCATAGACAAGTTTAAAGACAGGCGGGAACTTTTGATTGATGAAGCGCAAAAGGGAGTTGCGGCAATCAAGCCCGACGAGGATGAAATTCAGAATATTTTCAACGCTCTTATGGCGGTTGTTGACAGCGGGGAAGTTCGGGAAATCATAAAATCGGGACAGTTCGGAAAACTTGCCGACAACCCCGCGCTTTCAAGCGAGCAATGGCTTAAAATTGACCAGATAACCCGCAAGATGATTATTGAGTATGTGAGAGACTACGTGCCTCTGGAAATCTTTACAGAAAAATCCGGCTGAAAGTTCCTACTTCACAACCTGAAACTGCGGATAGACGAAACTGCCTTTCATCCATACCGCCCATGTGGGGTCGGCGATGGGTTTGAGTTTGTTCAAAGGGTGCCCTTTGGGAGCGGTGATTGTGATTTTCGGGTTGGTTATGGCCTTTGTTGAGCCGAGATATGGAATGGGATATTTCACAACCCTGCCGTTCTTTATTCCAAAATAGTTCAAATGCCCGCCTTCGGGGTTTTCAAGCCGCTTGCCCGTAACCTTCGCTTCGGCTTTGATAAAGGTTTTGCCGCCGACTTTGAGGTTTGTTTTGAGTATTCCCTTTCTAACGCGTGTCCGCGTCCGCCCTTTTTCGGCGGGGATTCCCGCCCGCAGAGCGAACTTTCTCATCTTTTCCGAACTGTTGAAGTAATAAACGAAGTATCTGCCGGGGTAGCCCGCGTCCCTGTCCATAACATAGGAATCGTGCCCTTTTAACTCAACCGTCAGATAGGTGAGAGTGTAAGCCCCGAAGCCGGAAGTCTGCGAGTCTTTCGGAACGGTGTACATGTTGATAACCACGTGCCCGGTCGGCTCAAGCCCTTTGGGAAGGAGCGATTTCAGCGTTTTGGTGTCCGCCTTATACGCGGCGATGAACATCCACGCATTTGTTACAAGTTGCGGAGCGGGCAGAGGGTCCGGCGTTTTCGCCGCATGAGCGGGAAGAACGCAAAGCGAAACCACAACCGCCAATGCGACCATCAGTCTTTTCATAATCATCATAACAAACCTATACATTGTCCCGGCAGTTTATTCAATTCCCGCCGTTTGAATTGCCCAACCCGCTGGGCTATGCTTTGCGCGGTGGCAAAAAAGCGCATAACACGAGTTTACACAAAGACCGGAGACGCAGGCGACACCGCGCTCATAGGCGGCGGCAGGGCGCGCAAGGATTCGGCGCGGGTCGTTGCCTACGGCGATGTTGACGAGTTGAACTCGTCCCTCGGAGCCGCGCGGGCGTTTTGCGAAAATCCCGAAATTCTTGCGATTATCTCCGAAATTCAGAACGACCTTTTCATTCTCGGTTCAGACCTCGCCAGCCCGCCCGATGTTAACGCGCCCCGAACCGGAAAAGCGCGCGCCGAAAAACTTGAAAAATGGATAGACCGCTTTCTTGAAGACATGGAGCCTCTCAAAGAGTTTATTCTTCCGGCGGGCAAACCTGCGGGGGCGCTTCTCCATATTTCGCGCTCGGTGTGCCGCAGGGCGGAGAGAAGCGCGGTTACCCTTCTGAAAAAGGAAAAAACCGGCTCTGATGCGGTTGTCTATCTAAACCGCCTGTCCGACCTGCTTTTTGTTCTCGCCCGCGCGATGAACACCAATGACGGATTTGACGAGGTCGCGGTTGATTTTGGTAAAAAACCTTGAGCGAGCGGAAACTGGAAATTGTTCACCCCGAAATAGAACGTTATATGGACTCGCTCGCAGGGTTCGGGGAGCCCGTGTGCGACACTGTGCTTGAGATGGAAGGTCTGGCGCGGGAGCGCGGTTTTCCAATCGTGGGGCGGCTGGTGGGCAGGTTTCTTTTTCAGCAGGCGCTTCTGCTCGGCGCGAAAAGGGTTTTTGAAATGGGTTCGGGCTTCGGATATTCGGCTTACTGGTTTGCCCGCGCGGCGTGCGGCGAGGTTCTCTGCACGGACACATCGCCCGAAAACGCCGAACTCGCGGGTGATTTTATGAAAAAAGCGGGTTTTGAGAAAACGGTTCGTTTTCACACCGGAGACGCAATTGACATTCTCGCAAAAACCGGCGGCGAGTTTGACATAGTTTTCTGCGACATAGACAAAGAGGCGTATCCCGAAGCGTTTGCCGCCGCCCGCGAAAGAATCCGCAAAGGCGGGCTTTTTCTGGCGGACAACGCGTTCTGGGACGGCAAAGCCGCTCTGCCGGACGGCTCGCCCGCCGCAGACGGAATAATAAAATTCAACAAAACGGTCGTGTCCGATATGGACTTTTTCACCGTTCAGGTTCCTTTAAGGGACGGAATTTCGGTAAGTTTGAAACTGGTTTGACGGCTCCGCAGATATGGCGCGTACAGGCACAACGGACAAAACAACGGCGGCGGAAAAACTGGCGAAGTTTTATCTGCGCGGCGCGAAAAGCATAGAGAAAAAGCATTTCTCCTTCGCTCCGCGCAACAGAATGTCCGCCGGAATTGAACTCGCCCGCGAAAGGGCGGCGCTGGTTGATTCTTTCATAAAAAAAGCCGCCGCGGACTCAAAAGGGAAAATCCCCGAAGGGGTGTCGCTTGTGGCTCTGGGCGGTTACGGCAGGCGCGATATGTGTCCGTTTTCAGATGTGGACATTCTCGTTCTGCACAAGCCGGGCTTTGAAAAAGCCGCCGCACGGACCGGCGAGAAGGTTTTCTATCCGCTCTGGGATTTGAAGCTGGATCTGGGGCACGCGGTCAGAACACTTGACGATTGCGTCGATTTGTGCTCGCGGGACTTTGTGTCTCTCACATCACATCTTGACAGCCGCTACATCGCGGGCGACCGCGAACAGTATGAGGATTTGGAGCGGATATTGTCCGCCGAAATTGTGTCCTCGTGTTCGGCGCGTTTTATTGATGAAAAACTCGCCGAAGCATTTGAGCGCAGAAAAAAGTTTGGCAGTTCGGTGTGGATGCTTGAGCCCAACGTCAAAGAAGCCGAGGGCGCGCTGCGGGACCTCAACACAATCCTCTGGCTGGGGCAGGCGAAATACAAAATCAAAACCTTTGACGATTTGCTCGGCGAGGGAATTATGAGTGAAAAGGAGGCCCGGCTCACAAACAGATGCATGAGTTTTCTTTTCCTCGTGCGCTCGCATCTTCACTATCTCGCGGGACGGCGGCAGGACAAACTCACCTTTGATTTTCAGGATAGCGTGGCGCGGTTTTTCGGACACGTGGACTCCTCCTCAATGAAGGCGGTTGAGAAGTTTATGAGGATTTACTATCTGAGAGCGGGGTTTGTGAGCGAGCAGTTTCAGCGCATGGTTGATAAGGTCGCCGGAAAACCCGCGCGGCGCGGCGCGAAAATCCACCACCTTGAACACGGCTTCACAATCAGCGACGGGATTTTGTCCGTTACGGGAAAAAATGTTTTCAGAAAAACGCCCGTGAACCTCGTAAGGGCGTTTGAATACGCGGACAGGTATGGCGCGGAGGTGAGTCCGTATCTGCGCGGACTCATAAGGGAGCAATCGCCGCGCATTGACAAAAAAACCAGAAAAGACCCGGAGTTCAACCGCGTGTTCATCGGGATTCTCAAAAACGGCAAAAATGTTTACAAAACGCTGTCGTTGATGAACCGCCTGCGGTTTCTCGCCCATTACATACCGGAGTTCGGAAGAATCGTCTGCATGATGCAACACAACGCCTACCACCTTTACACGATGGACATTCATTCGCTTTTCCTCGTGAAAGAGGTGGAAAAACTGTTCAAATACGAGAGGGAAGAAGAGTTTCCGCTTCTCACAAAAGCCGCCGAATCGGTCGTCAGCCGCGACATTCTCTACCTCGCATGCCTTTTTCACGACATCGGCAAGGGCGTTTCGGAGACGCGCCATGAAATCGCGAGCAGGGATATGGTGCGCAAAATCAACCGCCGGATGGGG
>NZ_CDWCUL010000019.1:0-15714 GCF_977828045.1 Candidatus Mycalebacterium sp.
TGGCTCCGGAAGTTTTCACGGCTCCGGCGATGATTGTTTCAAGTCCCTCCCTTATCTCACCGAGCCGTTTTTCGCTTTCCGCTTCAAACCGCAACACAAGCGCGGGCTGTGTGTTTGAGGCGCGCACAAGCCCCCAGCCGTCTTCAAACTCCACCCTCGCGCCGTCAATGTCTATGATTTTTGCTTCGGGGAATTTTTCCGCTATCGCGCTTTCGCATTTTGCACCGCAGTGAATTTTATGTCGTCCGGGCAGTCAAGCCGGATCTCCGGCGTTGAGAAAAGTTCCGGCACGCCGTCAAGCAGCCCGGAAACCTCTTCGCCGGTTTTTGAAACGATTTCCAGAAGCCGCAAGCCCGCATAAAGCGCGTCGTCATATCCGCCAAACCGTTCGCCGCCAAAAAACAGGTGTCCGCTCATCTCTCCGCCGAAGTCAGCTTTTTCCTCGGCGAGTTTTCTTTTCATAACGGAGTGTCCGGTTTTCCACATAATCGTTTTCGCGCCGGCTTTCTCGCTGAGTTCAAAAAGCAGTTTTGAGCACTTGACATCGCCGATGATTTTCGCGCCGGCTTTTGAGCAGGCGATATCAAGGGCGAAAATAAGCGCAAGCATGTCGCCGCGCACAACGGCTCCGTTTTCGTCCACAATGGCGAGCCTGTCGGCGTCTCCGTCAAAAGCCATTCCAAGCAGGGTTTTTCGCTCCGCACTTTCTTGATCAGGTCGGCAAGGTTTTCTTCAAGCGAAGGGTCGGGATGGTGGTTTGGGAAATTTCCGTCCGGCTCGGTGAAAAGCCCGTCCGCTTTGAGCCCCAGTTTTTCGAACACCATAGGTGCGGCGATTCCGCCCGCCCCGTTTCCGCAGTCATAAGCGAAACTCATTCCGCTTTCCACCTTAACGCCGCCGCAGAGAAAATCAGCGTAGTTTTCCGTAATATCGGTTTTTGTGATTTTTCCGCGCGCGCGTTTGCTTTTTGCTTCGGGAGCGCGAGCGAGCGATTTGATTTCATCGCCGAACATCGCCTGTTTGCCCATGCACAGCTTGAGCCCGTTGTATTCGGGCGGGTTATGGCTCGCGGTTACAATCACTCCGCCGTCCGGCGTGAGATTGAATACGGAAAAATAGAGCATCGGCGTTGAAACAAGACCGATGTCCGTAACATTCACGCCACGCCCCGTTATGCCGCTTGTAAGCGCGGCGGCAAATTCCTCTGAACTCAGACGGCAGTCCCGCCCGACCGAAACCGTTTTTGCTCCGAAATCTTTTGCTTTTTCCCCGTATGCCGCTCCGATGGCGAAAACGCGCTCTTCATCCATACCGGCGCCGACCACACCCCTGATGTCGTATTCGCGGAAAATGTTTTCGGAGTTTTTTGTGCTCACAAATTTTGCCTCGCAGGATGCGCTGCAGTTGACTTTATTCTACCACTTTTTACCATTAGCCCATTGTGATTACTCCCTCTTTCACAGAATTCAGAAAAAAACTGAAATCCGGAAACGTTATTCCCGTCTGGGATGAAGTTCCCGCAAGCGGCAATACTCCCGTTTCGGCTTTTGCCAAAATTGACGAGGGCGGACATTCATTCCTTTTTGAAAGCGTTGAAGGGGGAGACAAGTGGGCGAGATACAGTTTTCTCGGCTCCGGCGCGGACTGCGTTTTCAGGGCCAGGGGCGACAAAATTGAGATAGAGGAAAACGGCACGGTCTCGCGGGAAACCGGCGACCCGTTTGGGCGTTTGAGGGCTTTGCTCGGGCGATACAAGTTTGTTGAAGACTCCGCGTTGCAGCGTTTTGCCGGCGGCGCAGTGGGATATATGGGTTACGATGCGGTGTCGCTTTGTTGAAAAGTTGCCGCGAAACAGCCCGGATGTGCTCGGCGTCTGGGATTTTTATTTTATGATAGCGCCCGCCGTTCTCATCTTTGACAATGTAAAAAATGATGTGAAAACGGTTGTCTGCGCCTACTGCCCCGAAGAAGCGGACGCGCGCGCGGTTTACGATTCCGCCGTGCGTGAAATAGAGCGGTTGAAAAATGCGATTTCATCTCCCGCCGTCAAGCCGCCGGAGTTTACCGCTCCGCGTTCCGGGGGCGGTCTTGTGTCCAATTTTGAGAGGGACGATTTTGAAAACTCGGTAAACAGGGTGAAGGAATACATAAAAGACGGCGACATAATTCAAGCCGTGATTTCGCAGAGGTGGAGCGCCGATTTGGATGTGGAACCGTTCAGTCTTTACAAGGCGTTGCGGGTTCTCAATCCGTCTCCGTATATGTTTTTTCTCAAAATGCCCGACCAGACGCTTGTCGGCTCATCTCCCGAAGTGATGGCGCGCGTGGAGGACGGAGTGGTTGAAAGCCGTCCGATTGCGGGCACAAGGCCGAGGGGCGCGGATGAAAAGGAAGATCTCGCGCTTGAAAAAGAGCTGCTTTCCGATGAGAAAGAAAGGGCGGAGCACATAATGCTTGTTGATTTGGCGCGAAACGATTTGGGGAGAATAGCGAAAGCCCGGAACCGTGCGTGTGGACTCTTTTATGAATGTTGAGCGGTATTCGCATGTGATGCACATAGTTTCAAACATCAAAGGTGAAATGACCGAAGGAACCGATGTTATTGATGTTGTGAAAGCGACTTTTCCGTGCGGAACGCTGTCGGGCGCGCCCAAGGTGCGGGCGATGGAAATAATAGAGGAGATAGAGACCGGATATGCGCGGTCCCTACGGAGGGGCGGTGGGGTATATGAGTTTTTCAGGTGATATGGACACCTGCATAACCATCAGAACTTTTCTCATAAAAGACGGTAAAATCCACGTTCAGGCGGGCGCGGGAATTGTGGCGGATTCAGACCCCGCGCGCGAATACGAGGAAACCGTCAACAAAGCCAAAGGGCTTTTGAAAGCGCTTGAAAAGGCGCGGGAAAAGTAGGAAATAAGAAAAAGTAAACGCGAATATCAGAGTCCTTCTTTGTGTAAAAACACCCCTTTGTCGATGATTGAGAAGATGTTTTTATAGAATTCCGCATCTGTTATTTGTTCAACCTTTGAGACACCGCCTTTGGTATCATAGATTTTAACTTGAGAAATTACTCTTACTTTTGATTTTGTTCCAAAACCTCTGATATTGACGGAAATTTCATGCACGCTGTTTTTGTCCCATACGGCATCGTTACCCCCGCCAACTCCTTTTCCAAGCGCTCCAAAAAACTTGTTCCATCCTGATTCCACATCAATTTCTTTGGTGCCGTGGATAATGCCCAGCTTATCATTGGCATTTTTTGATTATGTAACCCTCATCTTGAAGAAAACCGAGAGACGCTTCCATAACAATTTCTTTGGGGGCTTCATATTCTTTGGTCTGCATTTGCCGTATTTGCAATTGCGTCATTTTGGGCGGCCCCCCTGTCGCTACAATACAACCGCTGATAAGCGGGATAAGAGAAAAAGTGAAAATTAAAGCAAGATGTTTTTTCATATCAATATTTCTCCAAAGATTAAAATTTGCTTGAATGGTAAGAAAAAGAACTCACCCTCTTTTGGTCATCAAACTTGATAATAACTGTCAAGGTTTTCTGTGTGGACGAAGAAGCGCCCGCACTTTTGTCGCTTCCCCACAACAAGAGAGAAAGAACAAGACCGGACCCCGCTACTGCTTTCAGAGTAAGAAGCCTCGCTTGCTATTTTGTCGTATATCCAGGTCTCAGAACCTCCCGAGTCACGGGTTACTATGTTCGGGGAACCAAGAGATTGGGCAACATCGGCCTGGTTCATTCCTTCTTTAATGTCTTTTTGGACAATTCCCACAGTCATTTCCCGTTCTTGCGAACTTCCAAGACTGCGTGAGTGCTGCGCCGCCGTCATTCCACAACCAACGGTCAGCAATGCCAAGAAAAGAATACTTACACTTTTCATTTTTCCTCCATCTCGCGCGCTTTTGCACGAAAACACGCAGTTCACGGCAAGGCGCCGAGCCTTGATTGCGGTATTATATTAGGGTGGGTTTGAGATTTCAAACACGCGCGAGATACGGGGGAGCGCACACCTTCGTGTATAATTTCCGCCGATGATATTAATGATAGACAACTACGATTCGTTCACTTACAACCTTGTTCATTATTTTGAGGAACTTGGAAAAGAGGTTTCCACCCACCGCAATGACGAAATATCGCCGGACGGGATTGAAAAACTTTCCCCCGAAATGATTGTGATTTCGCCGGGCCCGTGTTCACCCGAAAAATCGGGCGTTTCGGTTGAAATTGTTAAAAAATTTGCCGGAAAAACGCCGATTCTCGGCGTCTGCCTCGGTCATCAGGCAATCGCACACGCTTTCGGGGCGGATATTGTCCGTGCGGACGCGGCTTCTGCACGGAAAGACCTCCGAAATTCACCACACCGGCGCGGGGGTTTTTAAGGATCTGCCGACCCCGTTCAACGCCACGCGGTATCACTCGCTGATTGTCGCGCCCGGCACTTTGCCCGAAGATTTTGAGGTTACGGCGTGGACTGATACCGATGAGATTATGGGAATAAAACACAAGCATTTTTCGGGCTCCGGGCGGCTTGAAGGGGTGTTCAGTTTCATCCCGAATCAATCCTGACCGAACACGGCAAAGAGCTTTTGAAAAACTTTATAGAGGGGTAAAAAATGAAACTTCTTTTCAGACCGCGTGATGAAGAATATGTCGGACGCGGCAATTTGCCGCACGGCACTTTTGACGACACGGGAAAATGGGTTCCCATTTTCCGCTATCTGGAGGAAGGGGCGCGGAAGTTTCCCGATAAACCGCTTTTTACCGTGGGCGATACTGACGGCAAAGCGGTTTCAGAATACACATACGCTTCGGCGAACGGCGCCGTGAACACAATCTCCAACGCCCTTGTTGTTGTGGGCGTCAAAAAAGGCGAAACGGTCGGGATTTATATGCTCAACCGCGCCGAGTTTGTGCTTTCAATCCTCGCCATACACAAATCCGGGGCGGTTCAGGTTCCCATCAACAAGGACGAAAAAGGCGAGCGGCTCGCCTACATTCTCAACTACTCCGGGCAGCGCGTTCTTATGACCGATGAGGAGAGCCTGCCGTTGCTCGGCGGGATTGAGGGCGGACTTGAAAATCTGGAGTATGTTTTTGTTGCGGGCGGCGGAAAAGAGAAGCTTCCCGAAAAACTCGGGCGGGCGAAGGTTTTACCATTTTCATTTTTTGACGATTTTTCGCCTGAAAATCCCGATATTGATGTTTCCGTTTCTGACGCCGAAAGGTGTATGTTCACCTCCGGCACAACGGGAATGCCCAAGGGTGTTTCCAGAAATCACAGCGGTGTTGTGCTGACCGTGCGCGCCTACCTTGAACATCAGGGAATCCGCAGCGAAGACGCGCTTATGACCGTGCTGTCTCTTGCTCACGCAAACGCGCAGGTGATGTGTCTTTTCGCCTCCATAGCGGCGGGAGCGCGTTGCATCATATTTCCCCGTTTTTCCGCTTCCGGCTTCTGGAAATGGGCGGCGGCTTGCGGGGCTACCGTTACCAACATGCTGGGCTCGGTTCCCGAATATTTATGGGCTTCGGCTCTGTCCGAACACGACAAAAAACACTCGGTCAGAACCGTTCTTGCCGGTCCCGCGCCGAAAAACCGCACGGAGTTTGAGAAGCGGTTCCGTGTGCGGGTTGTTGAGGGCTACGGCTCAACCGAGATGGGAATGGTGCTTTGGCAGTATGCGGAGGATTTCCGCCCCGGTTCTTCGGGATTCGTTACTCAAGGCTACCATGTGGAGATAAGAGACCCCGAAGACACGGACAGGGTTATTCAGGACGAGTGGGACACGGCGGAGCATTGCTCTGCGCCGCCGCAATGCGTGGGGCTGCTTTTCATACGCCCGCTCATACCGGACACAACGCTCAACGAGTATTTCAAAGACCCCGAAAGGACACGGCAGGCGTTTGATGGCGAAGGTTTTTTCAATTCGGACGACCTTTTCGCCAGAGGGGTGGACGGCAGATACTATTTTCAGGGCAGATATAGCAGAATCAGGGTTTCGGGCGAAAACGTTGACCCCAACGCCGTGGCGAACACCGCCCTCAAACATGAGGCGGTGAGTCAGGCAATCGCGCTCGGAGTGCGTCTGCCCGACATTTCCGATGACGAAATCAAACTGAACATCGTTTTGAACACGGGTGCGGATTTTGATGAGGTTGCGTTCTGCAAGTGGATGGCGGAGCGCGAGCCGGTCTCCATGGTTCCGAGGTTTATTCAGATATACGGGCAGTTTCCGCTCACTTCAACCCAGAAAATCAATCTGGGCTCTCTGAAACTGCTTGAAGGCGACACGTGGGACAGAAACAAGTCTGGATTGAGTATGAAGACGAGAAAATAATTTTTACTTTCAATTTCTTTGTGCTATATTTGACCTTAATCAGCATTTTTTGGAGGAGTGTTTCAATGAGAAGAGTTCTTTTTTCGTTTTTCGTCCTTGTCGTTTTGTCCATGTCTCAGAGCGTACAAGCCACCCAGCCTGCCGATAACGCGGAAGCGAGCGGAATAAAAACCTGTGCCAAAAAGATTCGGGAAAACACCGCTATTTTTCTGGAGGGTCAGCCCCACGTAAGCCACGATTTTGTGGCTCCCGGCGGCAAGAGAAACGTTGACAAACGGCCTTTCTTTTCAATGGCTTTCAGAGACTACAGCGATGTGGGTCTTGCTCACTTGAGCATTGTTGCCACAAGGTCTGATATGAGCAGAAAAAACACCAAGTGCGACGTTCAAATCAATGAGACCTTCGCTTCGGAAAGAAAAAGTTGCGAAGTATGGTCGCTTGATCTTTCAAAGCAGAAGTTTGAGGCGTTGCCTCTCGCTCCGGAAATAACCCTAATGGAAAACAAAGGCGGAGACGGGGTGTTCTCTTTCTACTATCTGACGAGCATCAACAACGGAAACGGTTGTCTGGTCAGCAGAAGAGTAATGTCCTACGACAAGTAGTTTTCGCGTCCGTTTTTCAGAAAATCCGGTAAAGGAAAAAACCGTAGAGGAGGAGCAGGGAAACTCCCGCTCCCCTTCCGATTGACGTGTCTTTTTTCATGAACGGCACGGCAAGCGCGCTTATCGCAATGGCGAAAGGCAGTTGAAAGCCCGTTATGTCCGGGCTGATGGGAAGCGGCAGGATTGACGCGGTCAGTCCCAGAATGACTATGTTGAACAGATTGCTGCCGACCAGATTGCCAACCGCAATTGAGTGTTCGCGCCGTGCGATAGCCGCGAGAGACGCGGCGAGTTCCGGCAAAGAGGTGCCTACCGCGACCGCGCTCGCGCCAATTGTAACTTCCGGCACTCCGGCTCTGAAACCGATTCCGCTCGCACCCTTAACAACCAGATCGCTTCCAATCGCAAGCGCGGCAAGCCCGGCAGCGGTGATGAACAGAATAAACCCGGTTTCGCGGCTCTGAGATTTTTCGGGCACGGGAGCGCCGCCGGTTTTCCCCGCCCGCCTCACATACAGATATACGACAAGAGGCACAAGAAGCGCGAACACCGCGCCGCCCTCCCCTCTGCCGAAAGTGCCGTCTCTGAAGAGGAAAATCAGAATAACCAGAAAAACAAACGCCGAGATTGTTTCCGCCCTGAGCCCTTGATGAATCCGGATTGGAGAAAGAGCCGCGATTATTCCCATTATAAGGCCGATGTTTGAAATGTTGCTGCCGATGATGTTTCCGGTTGCTATGTCCGCCGAGCCCTTGAACGCGGCGATGAGGCATATCAGAAGTTCAGGCAGAGAGGTGCCGATTGCTATGACGGTCAGCCCGGACACGACCGGGCTTATGCCCAGTTTTCGTGAGAAAAGCGAAGCGCCTTCAACCGCCGCATTCGCACCGACCCACACGCCCGCAATGCCCGCGATGAGCAGCACCACTTCAAAAATCAATGAGTCCGTGAAGAACATCTTCTAACAGGTATGGAAAGTGTGAACCTTCCGGTTCGGGAGTATAAACGGGGTTTTTCAAATGGGAAGAACGGCGCGGCGCACATTTTGTTGAAATTGATTTTCAAATTGTATATTTTTCCCGCCGTGGCTTGGAGATTCAGACGCCTGTTTCTCTACAACATCTGACAAAAAAACTACAGGAGGATTTGCGGCTATGCGACTTTTATTCAAACCACGCGACAAACAGTATGTTGGCGGCGGCGATTTGCCTTTTGGCACCTTTGACGACACAACACAGTGGCAACCCGTTACGAAAAATCTTGAGAATGGAGCCAAAGAGTTTCCCGACAAGGATATGTTCAAAGTCGGCGACAGAGACGGCAACGTCGTTAAAAGTTTCACATACAAAGAGACCAACGAGCTTGCGAACAAAGTCTCCAACGGGCTCATCAAAGATTTCAAAATCAAAAAAGGCGACAAGGTCGGCATGTATATGCTTAATTGCGCCGAATATGTTCTTTCCATCATCGCCACGCACAAAGCGGGCGCCGTTCAGGTTCCCATAAACAAGGACGAAAAAGGCGAGCGTCTTTCGTATGTCATCAACTACTCTGAAATGAAAGTGCTCGTGGCAGACGGTGGAAGCATTCCGTTTCTTGAGGAAATCGCCGACGGTCTTGAAAATCTTGAAGCGATTTTTGTCGTTTCCGAAGGGGACGACAAACTTCCCTCAAAGATAGGAAAAGCAAAGGTTCACCCGTTTTCCGTTTTTGACGGCGCGGCCACCAAAGACCCCGGAGTCAAGGTTTCCGTGGAAGACATGGAAAGGTGCATGTTCACCTCCGGCACAACCGGAATGCCCAAAGGTGTCGCCAGAGACCACGGCGGGGTTGTTATGACGGTTCGCTCATACATACAGCAGCAGGGAATCCGCAATGATGATGTTCTCATGAGCATTCTTTCGCTTGGTCATGCCAACGCGCAGGTTATGTGTCTGTTCAGCGCGATGGGAGCGGGCGCGACTGCGGTGTTTTTCCCGCGTTTTTCGGCTTCCAATTTCTGGAAATGGGCGGCGGGCTGCGGCGCGACTTCGGTCAACATGCTGGGCGCAGTCGCCGAATATCTCTGGTCCGCCCCGCAAAGTGAATGGGATGCCAAGCACAAAGTAAGAATAATGCTCGGCTCCCCGGCTCCACGCGATCTTGACCAGTTCCAGCAGAGATTCAACGTCAGGGTCATAGACGGCTACGGCTCAACCGAGATGGGAATGGTTCTCTGGAAAGACCCCGAAGACCACCGCCCCGGTTCTTCCGGTTTTCCGATGGAGGGATACCACGTTGAACTCAGAAACCCGGACACCCCGGACGAATCGGTCAAATACTTCTGGGACCCGTCTGACGACATCACTCCGCCGGACGAGGCGAAGGGGTTGCTTTTCATTAAGCCGCTTGTAACCCACACCACTTTGAACGAATACTTCAAAGACGAGAGGCGCACAATAGAGGCGTTTGATGACGAAGGTTTTTTCAATTCGGACGACCTTTTTGCCAGAGGCATTGACGGCAGATACTACTTCGCCGGCAGATATAGCAGAATCAGGGTTTCAGGCGAGAATGTTGACCCGATTGCCGTAGCGGACGAAGCGATGCAGTATGCGGCAATACAGGAGGCGATTGCGGTCGGCCTGCGGCTTCCCAATGTTTCCGATGATGAGATTAAACTATGCCTGACTTTGAAAAAGGACGAGACCTTTGACCCGGTTGATTTTTGTAAATGGATGGCGGAAAGGGTTATGGTCGCAATGGTTCCGAGATTTATAGAGGTCTATGAAGAAGGTTTCCCGGTAACCGCGACCCAGAAGGTCAAGGTTGCCGAAATAAAAGAGGTAACCGACAAGACCTGGGATAGAAATGAAGCGGGGCTCAAGTTCAGCGCGAGAAAGTAATTCCCGCGGAACTTTCACGGACAGGGGTTTTATGCGGCTCGCGCTCCGTGAGGCGGAGTCCGCCGCGGGCAGAGGTGAAGTGCCCGTGGGAGCTGTTTTAGTGGACGCGGAGGGCGGTGTTGTTGCTTCGGCGGGTAATGAAAGGGAGTTGCTTGCCGACCCCACGGCGCACGCCGAACTGCTTGCCATCAGGCGCGCGGCGGAGAAAACCGGAGGCTGGAGGCTGGAGGGTTGCGTTCTGTATGTTACGCTTGAGCCGTGTATAATGTGCATGGGCGCCGTCGTTAATTCACGCATTGATACGGTGGTTTTCGGTGCGTATGACCCGCTTGGCGGCGCGCTTGAAAGTAACTACGGAATCGGAACGGACGGCGTGGCAAATCATACGGTCGGATACAGGGGAGGGGTTCTGGAAGAACAGTGTTCGGAGACGTTACGGCGGTTTTTTCACGACTTGAGGGAGAGCCATTCCGGCCGCACACTGTAAAAAAGGAGTTGAACATGGCGCTTGATTTTGAGCTCAGCGATGAACAGAAACTTTTTCAGGAAACTCTGGCGGATTTCTGCACAAATGAGATAGAGCCGCTGGTTGAAGAGCACGAAAAAGAGGAGAAGTTTCCCGAACAGATATTCCCGATGCTCGGCGAGATGGGATTTCTGGGGATTATGTATCCCGAGGAATACGGCGGGGTTGCCATGGACAAGATAACCGACTGCGTTTTTGCCGAAGAGATGGGGAAAGTCTGGTCTGCGGCGGCGATGGCTGTGAACGCGCACATCGGGCTCGCCTGCTTTCCGGTTTACAAGTTCGGAACTGAAGATCAGAAACAGAAATATCTGGTTCCGGGGCTGAAGGGCGAAAAAATAGGCGCGCTGGGGCTCACCGAGCCCGGAGCCGGTTCGGACGCGCGGAGCATCAGGTCTCAGGCGGTCAAAGAGGGCGGCAAATACATCCTCAACGGCGCTAAAACGTGGATAACAAACGGTAGCATGGCGGATTTTTCCATTGTCGCCGCCTATACGGATAAAACAAAAAAAGGAGAGGGGATAAGCATATTTATCGTAGAAAAGGACTTTCCGGGCTTCAGTGTCAGCAACAAAATACACAAACTCGGGCACCGGGCCGCCGACACGGCGGAGCTTATTTTTGAAAACTGCGAAATTCCCGAAGAAAACCTTCTCGTGGGAGAGGGCGGTTTCGGCTCTGCAATGGAAACCCTGCTCGGCGCGCGCATAACCCACGCAGCAAAGTCTGTGGGTCTTGCGCAGGCGGCTTTTGAATACGCCCTGCAATATTCCAAAGAGAGGGAAACATTTGGCAAGCCCATATCCAAGCATCAGGAAATCAGCTCCAAACTCGCCACAATGGCGGTCAAGATAGAGGCGGCGCGCAATTTGGTATATAAAGCCGCGTGGCTTTACAGCAATGAAAAACCCGTGCTCAAAGAGGCGTCAATGGCGAAACTGTATTCTGCGGAAGTGGTCCAGTGGGTTTCAAGCGAAGCCATTCAGGTGCTTGGCGGATACGGATACAGCGTGGAATACAAAGCCGAGCGCTTCTTCCGTGACGCGCGCCTGTCGTCCATCACCGAAGGCACTTCTGAGATTCAGCGTCTTGTAATAGCTCGCGAACTCGGTTGCTGACCGGATTTGTTTCCGAGCATCCGCTCTCAAAAATTAAACTATTGACTTAAACTCGCTTTTTCTGTTAGAAAAGCACATAGCTTACTTAAGGAGGTAAGGAGAAATGGTAGTTGAAGGACTGTTAGGTTACGTTCTCCTGTTAGTGGGGTTTGTTTTCTTTGCAAACGGAATGACCCTGCTTGGGAAGACAGGTGCGAAAGAAGTTGGGGTTCTTAACCTCGGCGTTGGCGTTCTGATAGCGATAGCAGCTTGGAAGTTGCACGCTGTAGGCGTGACTGCGGCTACGGCCCTGGTTTCGGTTTTCGCTCTTATATACCTGTTGGTATATGCGGTTTTCGTTCACGGGCATGA
Organism: Candidatus Mycalebacterium sp.; assembly: GCF_977828045.1. Lineage (NCBI taxonomy): Bacteria > Pseudomonadati > Thermodesulfobacteriota > Candidatus Dadabacteria > Candidatus Nemesobacterales > Candidatus Mycalebacteriaceae > Candidatus Mycalebacterium > Candidatus Mycalebacterium sp. Next base: position 11,838 of record NZ_CDWCUL010000019.1, read on the forward strand.
TGCCAAGGGACTTGGCTGGTATTGTCTGTTTGCGACCATAACTTTCGTGTGGTACGGCATTAAAGTGTTCCCCGCGAGCATGGACCCCGCAGGAGTCGGAATGTTTGGCGTCTTTTGTTTTGCTTGGGCTTTGCTTACTCTGCTTTGCTTCTTCGCCTTTGCTCAAGGCAAAAACATCGGAACCACAGTAGGGTATCTCTTCATTCTTGAAGCGTTCCTGACCCTGTTGATTCCGGGAATGATGCTTCTTTCCGGAACTTGGAAACCGCTTTCGGGTGGCGTCTAAGTAGACTGAAAAAAAGAAAGTTTCTCCCGTTAGGGAAAACTACATAAAAAAGAGGAAGATTCGTTTCGTGCGAGTCTTCTTCTTTTTTTTATATTAAACCCGCCTGTTTCAGGGGCGTATGTGATATAGTCTGCGTTTGAGTAATGGCGATAAAAGTAAAAGTTGTCCGGCAGCCGGATCTCAGTTTTTTTGAGCGTCTGCAGTTTCCGCAAATCTTCACCGGGCTTTTTATAACCTTGAGAAGCATTTTTCGCCCAAAAATAACGGTTAGTTATCCCGATGAAATAAAGAAGCTTCCGCCGAACTACCGCGGACTTCATGAAATGCCCGCAGATGATGACGGCGAAATCCGGTGCGTTGCCTGCAAACTGTGTGAAGTGGCTTGTCCCACACAGGCGATTTCAATAGTCAGCGAACCCGCAGACGACTACGGCATTGAGCGCAGACCGTCCGTTTACAACATAGATTTTATGCGTTGCGTTTTCTGCGGTTTCTGTGTTGAAGCATGCCCGTGCGACGCTTTAAGAATGGGAATGGAGTATGAACTCGCCTCTTACAACAGAGCGGGGCTTGTTCACACAAAAGAGGTCTTTTTCAAGCCGCACCTGAAAAGCGATGCCCCAAGAGACAACGCGAACTTTCTTTACCAGTGCATGAAGGGAAACATCATTGACGCCCCCGGCGAGGTTGAGAAGGTGAAAACTCTGGACGGTTCCTACCGCTCGGCGGACGACTCTGCGGGCAATGACAACTCTTCAATGGCCGGATAATCGGTTTTGTTTCTCAAACTGAGCGCACCCGCGAGAAGCGGTTTGAGTTGCGCTCTTTGCACCGAGGCGTGTATTCCGCCGTTTTTCAAGTAAAAATCCGGAGTCATGGTTTCGGGGTTCACGCCTCTGCCTCCGCTGGTCAATTTCACAACCCTGTCTCCGGCGAAAGCTATTATGGATTTTTGTTCGGCGATTATAAAGTCTCCCTGAACCGCATAACTGGCAAGTGCGCCGCCTGTTGTCGGGTGGGCGAGAACTGATATGTATGAAAGCCCGGACTCTTTGAGTTTCAGAATTGCGGAGATGGTTTTCGCCATTTGGTAAAGCGCGACCGTTCCCTCTTGCATTCTTGCGCCGCCGCTTGTTGTTATGGAGACAAGGTCGAGGTTGTTCTGTATGCAGTAGTCAACAATCACGCGCATTTTTTCGCCGAAAACCGCGCTCATTGAGCCGCCCATGAAGCGGAAATCACAAATCGCAACCCCGACCGGACGGCCGAATATCGCGCCGAAGCCCACAACAAGCGAATCTTTTGAATTAGTTTTTTCCGCCATTTTTTTTCTCGTTTTTGAGTAGTCCGCTATTTTGAAGTCGTGAGATATGTCTTCAATGGTCAAATCCGGGCTTATTTCGCGGAAGGTTTCCTCATCAAACAGGAATTTGATGTAATCGTCCGAGCCGAGAGATTCCGGCTTGTTGCAGTAAGGGCACGAAAACAGGTTTTCCTCAACCTCTTCCCGGGCGTAGCGGTTGTGGCATCCGGCGCGGACTATATTTCCTTCCGCATCCTTTTCGTCGTTGCAGAAAAATGGCTCCGCCCCGTAAATGGCAAGCTGAATAGCCGAAACTTCCGGGGTTTTCGGAGAGGAGAGCCGTGAGGGTAGCAGCGACTTGATTTTTCTGGTGATGACGCTGTAAAAACCGGATTTTTTCTCCATGCGTCCGCACATGTTTATGTTGTCTCTGAGGCTGTTTTTCAGTTCTTCAACGTCTTTTTTCTCCATATCCTTAATCGCTTTTGCGAGCCGGTCTTCAATATTTTTCACCACCTCGCCGGTATAGTTCTTGCCGCCGACTTTGGGCTCCTTGATTATGTCGTCAATAATTTTGTATTTCAGCATGTGCTCCGCAGTGGGCTGAAGAACCTCAAGGGCTTCCGCGACCTTATCCGGGCTTCTGAACAGAATCGCCGAACACCCTTCGGGCGTGATAACGGAAAACTCCGCTCTTGAGAGCATAAGCCTGCAATGGGCAAGTTGAAGAGCGATTGCCCCGCCGCTTCCGCCGAGCCCGATGATTGTTGAAACCGAGCGGGTTGCCAACGAAAGCATCTTCGCCTGACATTCCGAAATGAGCCATGACTGCAATTTTTCCGCCGAATACTCGTAAGGGTCTCCGCCGACCGTGTCTATGAAGGTGTTGAGGACAATTCCGTTTTTCTCTGCGTATTCCATCATATTGATTGAAATCGCGTATCCGTCCGCCTTGACCATTCCGTAGTTCATCGCCGTGCGCTCTTTCTCGTTTGAAGGCGTCTGCTGGGCGATGATTGCGACCTTTTTACCGTTCTTTTTGAGGGTTCCCACTCCGGCGATAATTGTAGGGTCGTCTTCTATTTCCACCTTTCTTCCGGTGGGTGATTTAACGTGCTTTGAAATTCCCTCCAGTTCATTCCAGGGGGTAAAGTCTGAATAGATAAGGTCTATGAGAGTGCGGGCCTTAATTCTATTCTGCGACTTGGCTTCCTCATGCGCTTGAACCGCTTTGGACGGATTTGAAACTCCCTTTGCCTTCTCACTTACAATCTTGAGGCGGGCTTCGGAATTGTCGGGGACTTTTTTTGTTTTGCTGTCAGACGTTGAAGGATTGGCCACAACCACACGACCCCTTTGAATTTGGATTGCTTATTGAAAATCCGGTTCCGTTCAACCCCCCCTGATATTCAAGGCTGGAGCCTTCAAGGTATTGGAAACTGATGCCGTCAATGACCACTTTCACGCCCTGCTTCTCAAACACCTTGTCGGAGTTTCCAAGTTCGTCATCAAACCCCATTTCGTAGGAAAATCCCGAGCATCCGCCCGGCACAACCCGCACTCTGAGAAAACCTTCAGGCATACTTTCCGCTGAAAGCAGTTTTTTAATCTCCGTAGCAGCATGTTCCGTTACCCCAAACATAGCAATTCAAACCTCCCGTCTGTTTTGCACAGACATGGAAATTATACATCAGGGCGTGCCTTAAGACAATCGCCAAAACTCCGGACGCACAGTATATTTGCTGAAATGAAAAGTGAAAAAGCGTTTTTGATAATTGATTCAAGCGAGAACAATCCCGACCTCCTTTACGCGACCGGGGGGTTTTTCGTTCCCGACCCGGTTGTTTTCATCAGGCACAAAAACCGCAGTTTTCTGGTTTTGAGCGATTTGGAACTTGCGCGCGGCAGAAAGGATGCGGCGGTTTCCACCGTGTTGCCGTTTTCCTCTTACGCGACGCAACTCAGAGAGACAAAGAAACGCTCACTTGCCGATGTTGCCGCTCTTGTCCTACGGGAACAAGGGATTTCGCGCGTGGAGGTCCAGAAAACCTTCCCTCTGGCATTTGCCGAATCTCTCAAAAAAAACCGCATAAAGGTTTCGTGTTGCGAGGGGGACATGTTGTTTGAGGAAAGAATGAGAAAAACCCCGCGCGAAGTTTCACTTATTCGCTCCGCGCTCAAAGACACCGCTTCGGCGATGAAAACCGCGATTGATATGATTTCCGGCTCCAAAACCGGCAAAAATGGAGTTCTTTTTTTACACGGCAAGCCGCTCACTTCGGAGCGCA
>NZ_CDWCUL010000020.1:0-16131 GCF_977828045.1 Candidatus Mycalebacterium sp.
TCAGAGAGAACGCCTTTTCCTGCGCGGCGGTCAGTTTGAAAGGCAGGGCTTTGACTAACCGGCGCGATATGTCGCCTGCGGGCGCGAATGATATACCGCCCGCGCCTTCGCGCTTGTTTTTGCCTATCCCGAAAGCGAGTTGCAAAAGAAAAAACTCGAAAAAAGCCACCGTCTTCGGGGCGGGTAAATCCCTGTCGCGCGAGCCCTCTTCCCATGCGGCTCGCGAAAAATCCGGGCATATGCCGCATTTTTCTGGAAAATGCATCTCCGCCACCGCCTCGTCAAGCGGCTCCAAATCCCTCCCGAGACCGTCCGGCAGAACGCCCGCAAGCATCTCGCGGTGGTCAAGGGCGTTATGCATAATCGCGCGAGTGCGCCGCTGGGTGAGCCCCTCGGTCAGCGAATAAACGGGCGTTACGCGGTTGATATGAATGCTGTCCGCCGCTTCATCGGCTTTGTCAAGAACTTCAATTCTGTCGGGCTGCGGATGAAGTATCTGCAAAGTTTTTCTGCGCGGGTCAATACGAACATCGCCGCTCACGAAAACAAGTTTTCCTTCCCTGTACCTGCCCTTCATATACCGCTCATCAAAATTGAACCACACGAGTTCGAGAGCCGCGGCGCCGTCTTTGAGCACAACACAAAACTGCGCCCGCGCTCCGGGGCGCGTCCTGCCCGCCGACTCCACCCTGCCCGCAACCGTCTGCCAGCTGTTTGGCACGGCTTGTGAAACCCCTTTCACATCGCGTCTGTCTTCGTATCTGGAAGGGAAATAAAAAAGCGCATCCCTGACCGTATGGACATTTTTTTTCGCGAGAAAAGCGGAAACCGAAGAGCCGACCCCCTTGATTGCCCCGGCGGGACTGGAAAGGCTTTGCGCTACCGGCTTTGAGGTGGATTTTGCGGGCTCAATGTCGCCAAAACGGGAGGTAACCGCGCGTATGTGTTTTACGGCTTTGCGTATGACTTCGATTTTTTCCGAATCGGCAAGAGCGTCAAAACCGTTGAACAAATTTCTCGCAGATTTCAGTTCTTTGTTTTCCGCGGGAGGGGAGTGAGTAAGCGACTGACTGAAAGCATTGTGCACATTTTCTTCGTATTTCCCTGAAAAGGCCGCAATATAAGAGACTCCGTTTTTCAGCGCGCGCACGAGGTTTGCTTCCAACTTTCTCGCGGCTTCAATAAAATCTTTTGTGTAAACCGTTTCAGGCTTTTTGCGCGGAATCTGATTTCTTCCTTTCAATGGGTTTGATTTCGCCATTTTCAAGACGCTCAAAATCCGAAGCATTTCTGCATTTCGGGTAGCCCGAACACGCAAGAAACTCCACGCCGTCACGGCGGCGTTTGCGTATCACCATCGGCTTATCGCATTTTTCGCACGCGACTCCGGCGTCTTCAGGCGGCACAGTCTGTTGAACAACTATTTTATCCCCGTCCCTTTCAAAATTTGAAGCATTTTTGCATGCGGGATAGCCCGAACACGAGAGAAACTCCACGCCGTCACGTTTGCGTTTGCGTATCACCATCGGCTCACCACATTTTTCGCACACGACTCCGATATCTTCAGGGGGTTCGGTCTCTTTGATTACAATTTTATCTCCGTCCCTTTCAAAATCCGAAGCGTTTTTGCATTCGGGATAGTCGGAACAGGAAAGAAACTCTCCGCCGCCGCGGCGGCGGTTTTTTACCACCATCGGTTTGCCGCATTTGTCGCACGCGATGTCGGTTTCCTCAACCTCATTCTCGGCTTTTTCGGCGGTCTCAACCCTCTTCTTTAAACCCGATTCCTCGTCAAGATAGAAATCGCGCAACAGTTCGTCCCATTTTTCGCTGCCCCGCTCAATTTTGTCCAGCCGCTCCTCCACACTCGCGGTGAATTTTTCATCCATGATGTCGGGAAAAGCCTTCACAAGATAATCGTTGACGGCAAAGCCGAGCGGAGTCGGGAAAAGCGCTTTCTTTTCCTGGTTGACATACTCCCTGTCCTGAATTGTGGAGAGAATTGAAGCGTAGGTTGAAGGGCGCCCGATGCCTTTTTTCTCAAGCTCTTTAACAAGAGACGCTTCGTTGTATCTGGGCGGCGGCTTGGTGAAGTGCTGAGTTGGAACAATTCCTTCGCTCTTCAACTCCTCGCCCTCATTCAGAGCCGGAAGAATTGCCTCGTCCTCGCCTTTTTTCTCCGGCGGCGGCGCGGCAGCTCTCCAGCCCGCAAACACCTGAACCGTTCCGGTGGCTCTGAAAACCGCGTCTCCCGCGTTGATGTCTGCGGTCGTTTTTTCATCAACCGCGGCGGACATCTGGCTCGCGGCAACACGTTTCCAAATCAACTCATAGAGTCGCAACTGATCCTTTTCAAGGAACTTTGCCATCTCTTCGGGGGTTCTGAAAACCGAGGTAACCCTTATCGCTTCGTGCGCATCCTGCGCGTCCTTGCTGACCTTTTGAATATTGGGTTTTGAGGGGACAAATTCCTCGCCGTATTTCTCTTTTATAAAATCGCGCGCCTCATCAACCGCACGTGGCGAAAGACGCACCGAATCGGTTCTCATGTAGGTTATGAGCCCCACGGGACCTTCGGAGCCGATTTCAATGCCCTCATAAAGCCGTTGCGCCAGATTCATCGTTTTCTTCACGGAAAAGCCAAGTTTTGTTGACGCTTCGCGTTGCAAAGTGCTGGTTATGAACGGAGACGGAGGTTTGAGATTGACCTTTTTTCTTTGAACCGATGAGATAATAAACCGCTCATTTTCAATGGCGGCGACAATTTCAAGCGCCTCTTCCTCGCCCGCGATTTCGTCTTCCGAACCGCGAAAACTGCGCAGACCGGCGCTGAAAGAATCGCCTTTTTCCGTAAGCAGACGCGCCTCAATTTTCCAGTATTCAACCGGATCAAACGCCTCAATTTCACGCTCGCGTTTTACGACAAAATTGAGCGCGATACTCTGAACCCTTCCCGCACTGAGCGCGCCGCCGATTTTTTTCCACAGCAGAGGGCTCACCTTGTAGCCAACGATTCTGTCCAGTATGCGCCGCGCCTGTTGCGCTTCAAACTTTGACTGATTTACCTGTTCGGTCTGCCGGAAAGTTTCAAGAACGCCCTCTTTTGTTATCTCGCGTATCAGAACGCGGCGCGCTCTGTCACCCAGTTTCAGTTGCTGAGCGATGTGCCACGCAATCGCCTCGCCCTCTCTGTCGGGGTCGGTGGCGAGATAGACCGTGTCCTTGCCTCTGGCGGATTTGCGCAAAGAGTCAAGCACTTTGCCTTTGCCTTTGATAACTTCGTAATCGGGCTTGAACCCGTTGTCCAAATCAACACCGAGCTTGCCGTGGGTTTTGTCCGAAAGGTCAACAATATGACCCACGGACGCCTCAACATCGTATTCCGCGCCGAGGTATCTTTTTATCGTTTTCGCCTTCGCGGGCGATTCCACAATTACAAGTGATTTAGCCATTTGCAAGTCTCCAAAATAATATCAAACTGCGGGCATTTCAAGTTTGCTTGCCCACTCCCTGTTTTCAAGATACCAGTCAATACAGGATTTTACGCCTTTTTTAATGTCAGTTTGCGGCTCCCAGCCGAGAATTTTTTCCGCCTTTGAAATATCCGCCGCAGTGGCTTTTGAGTCTGCGGGGTTCATCGGCTTTTTTCTGACAACCGCCTTTTTGCCGAGCCCGTCCTCTATGAGCGCGATGATTTCGTTCAGCGAAACCACGTTGCCGCCCGCTATGTTGATTTGCTCAAAGCCCACATTTTTCAGCGAAAGCAGTGTCGCGCGCGCGGCATCATCAACAAACGTAAAATCCCTGCTCTGAGTTCCGTCTCCGTAGAGAACAATCTCCTCTCCTTCGGCAACCGCCCGCACAAACCGAAACACGCTCATGTCGGGACGCCCTGCGGGACCGTAAACCGTGAAATACCTGAGAGCGGAAACGTCAATCCCGAAAAGTTTGTGATATGAGTGGCAAAGCCCTTCGCCGGCAGACTTTGAAGCGGCGTAGGGGGAAAGCGGCTTGTCGGTCTCCGAAACGGCTTCGGTGAGAGGCAGTTCTCCATCTCCGTAAACGCTTGAAGACGAGATGAACACAAACTTTTCCATGCCGTTTTCCCTGCACGCCTCAAGCAGATTGAGGGTGCCGAGCACGTTTGTTTTGTAATACTCCGCCGGAATCTCCGCGCTTTTTCTCACCCCCGCGCGCGCGGCGAGGTTGATTACCGCTTTGGGCGAAAAATCGCTCATCTCCGCCGCGAAAAAATTCGCGACCGCGCCTGAGTCCGCGATGTCGGTCTTTTTAAACATAAACCTGTCCGATGAGGAAAGGGCTTGAAGCCGTTTTTCTTTCAGCGCGGGGTCGTAGGCGTCGTTCAGATTGTCCATTCCGGCAACCCCGTCTCCCCTTTCAAGCAGCATCTCGCACACGCGCGCGCCGACAAATCCCGCACAACCGGTTACAACAAAATCCATTTTTCACGCCTCGCCAAGACAGAAATACCTGAAGCCCATCTTCTTCATCTCCGCCGGCGAATAGATACTCCTTCCGTCAACAATAACGGGGGATTTCATAATGGAAAGAAGCCTGCCCAAATCCGGTTGCCTGTATTCGTTCCATTCCGTGCTTATAAAAAGCGCATCCGCCCCCTCGCACGCCTCGTATGGACCCCGCGCCCTTTTGACACCGGAGGGAATGAAATCCTTCGCCGCGCCGTCAAAAGCCACGGGGTCATGAGCGCTTACTTCGGCGCCTTCGCTCAAAACCTTATTCATAATGTGAATCGCCGGAGACTCCCTGATGTCATCGGTGTTGGGCTTAAAAGACACTCCCCAGAAAGCGATTTTCGCGCCGCCGAGCCCGTCGGGAAACTGGCTTTTCAGTTTGTTCAGAAAAATCTCGCGCTGAAGAGTGTTGACCTCATCAACAGCCGAGCAGATTCTCATACCAAATCCCCACTCGCGCGCGGCGCCGATGACCGCTTTCACGTCTTTTGGCAGGCACGAGCCGCCATATCCAACTCCGGGGTAGAGAAACTTGTCGCCGATTCTCTCATCAGCCGCCATAACCGAGCGCACTTCGGAGACGCTCGCGCCCATCTTTTCGCAAAAAACCGCCATCTCGTTCATAAAAGATATGCGGGTCGCGAGCATCGCGTTTGAGGCGTATTTGGCAACCTCCGCCGAGCGGATTGAGATGGAAATCAACCGCTCGCCGCGCCTCATATACGGTGAATAGAGCCGGCGTAAAATGCTTTCAGCTTTCTCGCTGTCCGTGCCGATAACAATTCTGTCCGGACTCATAAAGTCCTTCACTGCGGAACCCTCTTTCAAAAATTCGGGGTTGGACGCCACATCAAAGTTTTTTCCGCCGTTTTCAAGCGCAATTCCCCTCACTTTCTCCGTTGTGCCCGGCGGAACGGTGCTTTTTGTAACAATCAGTTTATAATCGCCCTTGCAGGCCGGGCCAATCATCCGTGCGACATCAAAAACGCCGCCCAAATCCGGCTCGCCGTTTCCAGACTGCGGCGTTCCCACGGCGATAAAAACAGTATCAGACGCTAAAACCGCTTGCTCAGGCTCGCTTGAAAAAACGAGCCGTCCGTCTTTGACGTTTTTCGCGACAACGCCCTCAAGGTTAGGCTCATAAAACGGCACGTTACCTTTTTTAAGAGACGCGATTTTCGCGGCGTCAATGTCTGCGCAGACAACGGAGTTTCCACTGTCCGCAAGGCACGCGCCCGTAACAAGCCCGACGTATCCGGTTCCTATAATTCCTACTTTCAAGAAAATCTCCGATGGAAGGTTGAGTTTATCCGCAAAGGGTCTATTCGCAAAGGGTCTACTCGCAAAGGGTCTATTCGCAAAGAGAAATGCGCTTTACTGCGCGGTTTTGGGCGAAAACCTGTATTTTTTCCCTTGTGACTTAATAACAAACCCGCCTTCGGGCAGAGGCTCTGCGGCGGATGCTATGGCATAATATGCGGGGCTCAGAAAACGCGCCTCAAACTCCCCGTTTTTTATGAAAGCATATGGAATGTTGTCCGCATTCACGCGCAAATCCGCGTCTTCGGTGAGCATCTCCGAAGTTTCATCGTTAACAATCACCTCAAGCCCTTTTTCGGTCAACCGGGCGGAAACAATAACAAAAGGCGTGTCCTCCACCTCAACGGAAATGGAGACCTTTCCCTCGGCAACTTCAAACCCGCCCCCCTGTGCGCGGCGGAGATTGCGGTTGTTTTCAAGATAGGTCCACCTGTGAGTTATCTGAATCCCGTCCTGAAACCATCTGCCCTTTTTGTCTATAAATATGTGTGGGGTCTTCATAAATTGGATAAAACCGCGCCTCACACGGTCGTGCCGTCTTTCATCGTAACAACCCTGCGGCAGCAGTCCGCGACTTCCTTTTCGTGCGTAATCATCACAATGGTTGTGCCCGAAGCGTTCACCTGCTTAAGAAGGTTCATAATCTCGTCCGTGTTCTTGCTATCAAGGTTGCCGGTCGGCTCATCGGCGAGAATTACCGCCGGATTTGTGCACAGCGCACGTGCTATGGCGACCCTCTGCTGCTGTCCGCCGGAGAGTTGCGAAGGCATGTGGTTTTCCCTGTCCGAAAGCCCGACTGACTCAAGCATTTCCGAAGCCCGCCTTTTCCTCTCCCCCGCCACCGCGCCTCCGTATATCAGCGGTATCTCCACGTTTTCATGCGCGCTCAAGCGCGGAAGCAGGTTGAAACTCTGAAAAACAAACCCGATGCGCTTGCGCCTCAGTTCGGAAAGACTGTCCGCCGAAAGCGCCGAAATTTCCCGCCCCTCAAAAAAGTAGGAGCCGGAATCCTGAGTGTCCAAAAGCCCCAGAATGTTCATAAGCGTGCTTTTGCCCGACCCGGAAGATCCCACAATCGCGACAAGGTCTCCCGGAAAAATATCAAGGGAAATATCGCGCAAAGCGTGCACGGAGGTGTCGCCGGACTGGTAGGTCTTTTCAATTCCGCAAAGCGAGATGATGGAGTTTTCGTTGGGCGACACGGCGGAAACTAATCAGAAACGTTTCGGCTGGGGAAGGGTCATACCCCCGGAATCTTCGTCTGTCTTAACAACTGTTCCCACCGCGATTATGTCCCCCTCGGATATTTCTCCGGTTTTAATCTCGGTGAACACTTCGTTGCTCTCTCCAACTGTTACGGGCACACGCTTGAATTTTCCCGCAAGGGTTTTAATCCACACTGCGGAACTTGAAGCGTGCGCGGAACCGTCCGGCGGAAGAAAACGCAGAGCGGCGGTCGGCACGCGCAAAACCTCGTCCACCTGTGCGGTTTTTACTGTAATGTCCGCCGTCATTCCGGATTTAAGAATGTGTTCGGGGTTCTCAACTCGCGCCACAACCTCGTAAGCAACGGCGCCATCACCTTCAAGTGGAGATTCGGACACGGAAAAAATTTCGCCTGTGAAAGACTGATTCTTGAACGCCGAAACCGTAAAGTGCACAAACTGCCCTTCGGAAACGCGCCCGATGTCCGCCTCACCGATACGGATAAGAAGCCTCATTATGTCGGCTTTTCCGGCGATTTTCATAAGCATTCCGCCTGTGTTGTCAAATGAGCGCCCAACCTCAATGGCGCGGTAAATAACGGTTCCGTCAATGGGAGATTTTATCTCGGTGGCTTTGAAATTTCTGGTCGCTTCGGAAAACTCCGCCTTTGCCTGCTCCATCGCTATTTTTGCTTTATTGTAATCGTTTGCGGAACTGAGCTGTTTATCGTAAAGCTCTGACTGGTATTTAAAATCCGCCTCTTTTGTCTCAAGTTCCGTGCGTGCTTTCTCATAGCGCGATTTAAGGGTAGTCGCATCAAGACGGATAAGAACATCGTCTTCGGAAACCGTGTCGCTCTGTTGCTTCAAAACTTCGGTAACCGTGCCCGGTATGGAACTGTATATCTCCGCTTCCTCAAAATGTTTCAGCGTTCCGACCGAAGTAATGGTGGAAATTACGCTTCCCATCGAAACAGAATCGGTTTTGTATTGAACCGAGTTATCTTCAAGCGTAAGCACCCACGCGCCCGCAATGAGCACGACAATAAGTACGCCGCGCAGTCTGGTGCTCAAACCGCCTAACGCATTAAAAATTTTCCTTGTTCCACTCACTTTTCGACCTCCGTTCCCCCTTCTTCAGCGGTGACTGAGCCTGCAAAAAATTTCAAATCAGCCAGCAACATCCTTTTATTATACAAAGATTCTTCGTATTTGAGGTAAAATTTTGCATATTCTTTTTCCGAGAAAACAAGATCCAGTTTTGAAGCCGCGCCCAGCCCCGCCTTCTCTCGCGCGAGAATAAGTTTCTTTTCCGCCGTGCCGAGAACTCTTCTGCTGAGCTCTATGTCCTCATCGGCATGCAGAATATCCAGCAACAGCCGCTTCACCGCCCGTTCAAGACGCTGTTTCTCAAGCGCGATTTTTATCTCCGTTCTCTCTCGCGCGGCGCGGTTTTTGTCCAGCGCGCCGAAACGGGAAAACCCCTGAAAAATCGGTATTGTCGCTCCCGCTCCCGCAATAAAAGCCGGCGTTTCCGCGCCGTCCCCTTTGAACCTGTAAGCAACCCTTCCGTAGAGAATCGGCAGAAACTCCGCCTTTGCGCCGGCGATTTTCGCCTTGTCGCTTTTCAACTGCTCGGAGAGAGCCAGGAGAGTGGGATTGTCTTTGAAAATCTCAGGAACAATCTCTTTTGCGGGCGGCAAAATCTCTTCCGAATCCTGCGGGGGCACAAGCGTGATGTCTTCAGCGTTCTCAATTCCGAGCAACTGAAAAAACTCAAACCGCGCGCTTTCAACCCGATTTTGCGCGCCGTTCAGTTCAAAAATTATTTTCTTCTCATCGGATTCCTGCTGCGCTAATTCAAGCGGAGATATACGCCCGTTCTTGGCGAGAATCATGGTTTTTTCAAGTCTCATTCCCGCGTACAGACGGTCTTTTTCGGCATATATAAGACGCGCCTCGTTAAGAATAACCGCGTAAAAGGCCTTGCGTGCGCGGGTTACCGCCTCATTTTCGGCGTTTTTCTTTGAATACTCGGCCGAGGAAACAAGATTGCCGCTTGATTTGACGCGGTTTCTCGTGCGCCCGAAATCCCAGATTATCTGGTCGGCGAAAAATCCCGATTCACGCCCGATAAAAGGCGCAATAACCCGGGAGCGAACTTGCGGATAGTAAGCGCCGGAGACTTCCCTGCGTATGCCCCGGCGTATTCTGACATCGGCTCCCGCGAGCCGCACTTCAAGACTCTGCCTGACCGCCATGCGCTCCGCTTCGGCAAGCGAAAGGGTTTTTTCCGCACCCGCGACCGGCGCGCAGACAAGGAGGAGCAAAAAAACGCAAAGCGCGCGAAAACGCGCCACCTGCGGTAATACAAACCTGCTGATAGAGGGCGAAAAGCGCATTGTTCCGTGGAGAGCCCGCAAACGGCGGACTTCAATGAAAATTTCCTCAATTATAACACAAGATTAGCCGCCGTTCACAAAACAAAGCCGCGCACAGCGCACGCAAAAAAATCTGATGCTGTTAGATTTATTGCCGGATGAAAAAACCACTTTCAATCTATATCCACTTCCCCTACTGCGAAATCAAGTGCCCTTTCTGCAATCTGAACGCCTGGGAGGAAAAGGATTTTGACGAAAACACCTATACGCGCGCGGTGCGCGGCGAACTGAAAGCCCTTGTCTCGGAAATGCCCGAACTGCGCTCTCGCTACGCGGTTGAGACCGTGTTTATGGGAGGCGGAACACCGTCCCTTTTCTCCGAGCGGGCGGTGGGCGGCGTATTGGAGTTTCTCGCGGGAGAGTTTGAAATCTCAAACTCCGCGGAAATATCGCTTGAAGCTCATCCCGTGTCGTGCGGACGCGAAAAAATGCGCGGATTTTCCACGGCGGGAATAAACCGTTTGAGCATCGGGGCACAGTCATTCTCGTCTGAAAAACTCAAAAATCTCGGGAGGGCGCACGAGGCGCGGCTGTGTTTTGAAGCGTTTAAAAACGCGCAATCAGCCGGTTTTCAAAACATAAGCGCGGACATCATAGCCGGTGCGCCCGGGGAAACTCCGCAAGCGTTTGAGGGAGACATCAAAACCGCCGCCGCGACCGGAGTGTCTCACATATCGGTTTACGGGCTTGAGATTGAAAGGGGAACGCAATTTTACGCTCTGGCAAAAAAAGGGCGGCTTAAAACACCTTCGGATGAGGATTGCGCGCAAATGATTGAAATTGCCGCCGGGTGTTTGAGTGCGATGGAGCGCTACGAAATCTCAAGTTTTGCCGCGCCGGACGCGCATTGCCGACACAACATAAACTACTGGCGTTCGGGAGATTACATGGGACTCGGCGCGGGGGCACATTCTCACATGACAGTCCCGGATGCGCCTTTCGGGCTCAGGTGGGCAAACCCGCGAAATCCCCGCAAATATATGGAACAGACCGCGCGGGGCAAAACCGCGCCGAGGCGGGCTTTGGACGCTGAAACCGGATTTTGCGATTGCGTGATGATGGGGCTTCGGCTCGCGGGCGGAATGGACCTGGCGGGCGCGGAGAAGCGGTTTGGTGTCCGGGCTGACGGGCGCGCTCTTGAAAAACTTGAAAACGGCGGTTTTGTCCGCCGCGAAAACGGCGCGGTTAAAATCACCGAAAAGGGCTTTATCGTGGCAAACTCGGTGATTGTGGAAATCACGGGCAAAACCGGGTCGGGCGAATAGGATATAATGGCGGAAAATTACCGCCCGGAGAGGAGACAGATGGCAAAAATCAAAAGCGTAAAAGCGAGGGAAATTCTGGACTCGCGCGGAAATCCGACTGTTGAGACCGATGTTGTGTGCTCTGACGGCACGCTCGGAAGGGCTTCAGTGCCATCCGGAGCGTCAACGGGAAAGTTTGAGGCGCGGGAACTCAGGGACCTGGCAAAGAAAAGATACGGAGGCAAAGGCGTTCTCAAAGCGGTTGAGAACTCAAACCGGACTCTTGAGCGCGCGATTCGGGGAATGGACGCGAGCGACCAGAAAAAAATTGACGCAAAAATGATTGAAAAAGACGGAACGAAATCAAAATCACGCATCGGAGCGAACTCCATTCTCGGCGTTTCGCTTGCCGTGGCGCACGCGGCGGCGCAGTCGCGCAAAACCCCTCTTTACAAATATCTCGCGCGACTCTACGGCTCCGCGCGCCCGTCTCTGCCGGTGCCGTTTATGAACATAATCAATGGCGGAGCGCACGCGGACAACAATTTGGACATTCAGGAATTCATGCTTGTTCCGCACGGTTTCAAAACTTTTTCAGACTCTCTGCGAGCGGGAGTTGAGATCTTTCACGCGCTCAAGTCGCTGCTGAAATCAAAGGGGCTTCCCACCGCCGTCGGAGACGAAGGCGGCTTCGCCCCGAATTTGCGCTCCAACGAGCATGCGATGGAGTTCATCGCGCGCGCGGCGGAAAAAGCCGGATATAAAACCGGAACGCAGGTGTCGTTCGCCATGGATGCGGCGGCAAGCGAGTTTTTTTCCGGCGGAAAATACCACATTGGGCGCGCAAAACTTTCATCGGCGCAAATGGGCAAAATGTACGAAAAATGGACGAAAAACTGGCCTCTCATCTCCATTGAAGATCCGATGGACGAAAATGACTGGGAGGGCTGGACGGAGATTACGGAGCGGGTCGGCGGGACCGTTCAACTGGTCGGAGACGACCTTTTCGTTACAAACAGGCGGCGGCTTGAAAAAGGGATAAAACTCGGAGCCGCAAACTCAATTCTCATAAAAGTCAACCAGATAGGGACACTGTCGGAAACATTTGACGCGATGAAGACCGCCGGAAAAGCGGGCTATTCGTGCATGGTGTCCCACCGTTCGGGGGAAACGGAGGACTCGTCAATCGCGGACATCGCGGTCGCTACGGGATGCGGACGCATAAAAACCGGCGCGCCGTGCAGGGGCGAAAGAACGGCAAAATACAACCGCCTGCTGAGAATTGAGGAGGAGCTGGGGAAAAAGGCGGTGTTTGCGGGCAAACAAATCTCGGTTAAAATCCAGACTAAAGAGGGCCGTGAAAATATATGAAGGGCAAAACGCTTCTTGAAAAAATCTGGCATTCCCACCTTGTAAATGAGGGGAAAGACGGCCGGCCGGATATTCTCTACATAGATTTGCATATGGTTCACGAAGTTACCTCGCCTCAGGCGTTTGAGGGGCTCCTTGTGGAGGGCAGAAAAGTTCGCCGTCCGGATTTAACATTCGCTACAATGGACCATAACGTGCCCACAACGGCGAGAGACAAGCCCATAGAGGACGACATCTCCGCGCGCCAGATTGAGACCTTGAGAAAAAACTGCGGGCGTTTCGGTATTAATCTTTTTGACATTCTGCCACACTCGGAAAATGAGGATCTTCAAGGGATTGTCCACGTAATCGGTCCCGAACTGGGGCTCACAAGGCCCGGAATGACGATAGTGTGCGGCGACAGCCACACTTCAACTCACGGCGCGTTCGGCTCCCTCGCTTTCGGAATCGGAACAAGCGAGGTTGAGCATGTTCTCGCAACCCAGTGCCTGCGCCAGACCCGCCCCAAAACCTTTGAAATACGGGTGGAGGGAAAGCGGGGATGCGGCGTTACGGCAAAAGACATAATTCTGGCAATAATAGGGCGCATTGGAACCGCAGGCGCAACCGGATACGCGGTTGAATACGCGGGCGAAGCCATAACAGACCTGTCAATGGAAGAAAGAATGACCGTGTGCAACATGTCAATTGAGGCCGGAGCGAAAGCGGGAATGATAGCGGCAGACGAAAAAACCTTTGAATACACGCGCGGGCGGCGTTATTCGCCGGCGGATGAGCATTCTGAGCGGGCTCTTGAGGAATGGAAGCAGTGCGCGTCCGATGAAGATGCGGTTTTTGACAAAAGTCTGAAAATGGACGCCGGGGAAATTGCTCCGCAGGTAACGTGGGGAACAAATCCGGGAATGGTGGTTGACGTGAACTCTCCGATTCCAAACCCTGCGGACGAAAATGATGCGGTGCGGCGCGGCGACATGGAAAAAGCGCTTGAATACATGGGGCTCAAAGCCGGAAAGCCGATAACGGACATAAAAATTGACAGGGTTTTTCTGGGCTCATGCACAAACTCGCGCATAGAAGACCTGACCGCCGTGGCGCAGATTGTGAAAGGCAAAAAAGTTGCGAAAGGCGTGCGCGCGATGGTTGTTCCGGGCTCTCAATCGGTGAAAAAACAGGCTGAAGAGATGGGCATAGACAAAATCCTCAAAGATGCGGGATTTGAATGGCGTGAATCGGGGTGCAGTATGTGTCTGGGAATGAATCCCGACATTCTTGCGCCCGGGGAAAGGTGTGCGAGCACATCCAACAGAAATTTTGAAGGGCGGCAGGGCAAAGGCGGCAGAACACATCTCGCAAGCCCCGTTATGGCGGCGGCGGCGGCGATTGAAGGTCATTTTGTTGACGTCCGGGAGTGGGGCGATTAAATGGAAAAATTCACGAAAATAAAAACGATAGTCGCCCCGCTTGACCGCTCAAACGTTGACACCGACCAGATAATTCCCAAGCAGTTTCTCAAAAGAATTGAAAGAACCGGGTTTGGCGAATTCCTTTTTTACGATTGGAGATTTTTTGAAGACGGAAAAACGCTCAATCCGGATTTTGAGATGAACATGGAGCGCTACAAAGGCGCGGGAGTGCTAATCACGAAAGACAATTTCGGAAGTGGAAGCTCGCGCGAACACGCGCCGTGGGCAATCAGAGAGTTCGGATTCAGGGTCGTAATCGCGCCGTCTTTCGCGGACATTTTCTATAACAACTGCTTCAAAAACTCCATTCTCCCCGTTGAACTTGACCGCGAACAGGTGAACTCTCTGTTTGAAGCCGTAAGGGCGAATCCGGGCTTCAGTCTGGAGGTTGATTTGGAAAAACAGTCAATTACCGGAGACGGAATTAGTTTTGAGTTTGACATTGACCCGTTCAGAAAAAAAACTCTTCTTGAAGGGCTTGATGACATATCGCAAACTTTGAAAGAGAGCGACCTGATAGAAAACTATGAAAAAAAGCGCGTGGAAACAAGACCCTGGGGTTTTCCGGCAACGAGAAGGTAATAAATAATGAACATAAAAATAACAACAAGGCACATTAAAGACAGGGAAATCGCAAAAAAAATGAAAAGATACATGCTTTCAAAACTGCCAAGGCTGGGCAGGTATCTGTACAAACAGGGAGAGGAGGCGACAATCAGCGCGGTTCTCTCATCTGAAAAACTCAGGCACACGGCGGAGATTAAAGTCGTGGGAACACGGCTTTCCGCAACCGCAAGCGTTACCTCTGACGATTTGAGCTCTTCCATAGACAACGTAATGGACGCCGTTACCAAGCAACTCAGGCGCAAAGGCGACAAAATAATCTCCTCAAGGCGCAGGAACTCTTCCACCACCGCCGAGCCGCCGCAAAGCAAACCGCCATCCGTGGAAGTGAAAATTCAGCAGGTAGCGGCAAAACCAATGTTTCTTGAAGAAGCCACGCTACAGGTTACGAAGTCGGGCAAAGAGTTTGTCGCGTTCATAAACAGCGAAACCGGGGAACTGAATGTCGCGTACAAAAAAAACAAACGGGTGATTGTTCTAGTCCCCTGAAAAAACGCTCGGTGGCAACGGAAAACACAATGAAAATCACCGATGTTTTGACAAAAGACGCCATAATAGAATCTCTTCAAGCGACCGACAAAAACGGCGTTTTGAAAGAAATATCCGAAACCGTGTCGCGCCTTTCCCCTTCTCTTAACGCCGACATGCTGCTTAAGATGCTGCTGGAAAGAGAGAAAATCTGTAGCACCGCCCTTGACCACGGAGTTGCGGTTCCGCATTTGAGAATGCACGGGCTTTCCGAGCCGGTTGCGGCGTTTGCGAGAAGCGTGCAAGGGGTTGATTTCGGCTCGCTTGACGGCAACCCGACCTACCTTTTTATGGTCATCATTGCGTCCGATTCGCGCGCCGATGAATACATCAATTTGCTCGCCAGAGTCACTTCCGCGCTCAAAAGCGGCGAAATGCGTGAGCGGCTCACCAAAGCACAATCAACAAAAGACATCTTTGAAACGCTTGTTGAGGAAGATGACAAGAATGGCAAAAGATAAAAAGGTCAGCGTAGGCGAACTCAACCAAAAATGGGTTGCACATCTCAAACTGAGCAAGGTTTCCGGCAAAGCGGGTTTTGACGCTTTCATAACCGCCGCGCCGGTTCGCAAGCCGGGCTTGAGAATGACAGAAAAGCCCATGAAACTTGACTCAGGGCACATCTATGTGCTTGGCGAAACCGAATGCGCCTACATAGAAAAACTGTCGCCTAAAGAGCGCGAAAACCTCGCCGGGGACTTCGCGAGGCAGGGCATTCCGTGTTTTATCGTGTCGGACGGCATAAACATAAACGCGCGCTTCAAATCCATGATGAATAAAAAATCAATCGCGGTTTTCAAAAGCGACATTCCGCTTGAAGCGTTGATGTCAACACTCGGAGAGTTGCTTGAGTGGCGGCTCGCCCCGTTCACCACATTTCACGCCACGCTTGTTGTAGTGCACGGAACCGGAACGCTCATAACGGGCAAAAGCGGCGTGGGCAAAAGCGAATGCGCTCTTGACCTTATTGAGCGCGGATGGAAATTCGTTTCCGATGACATCGTTGAAATAAAACGAGTGGGCGCACACCTTCTTGGCGCGCCGCCGGAAACGGTCAGGCACATGATGGAAATAAGGGGCATCGGCATCGTGAACATAGGAGACCTTTTCGGCAGAACCTCGGTTATGGAGAGCCACTCCATTGACATGGTAATCAACATTGAGCTGTGGGACAGCAAAAGGGAATACGACCGGCTCGGACTTGAGACGAAAACCATCAAAATCCTTGATGTGGAACTGCCGATTGCGAACATTCCGGTGCGCCCGGGCAGAAGCATAGCCACGCTTGTTGAAGTAGCCGTACGGAACCATATTCTGAAAACCGACGGGGAAAACACGTTTGATTCCCTGCCCAAAATGGTTGCGAGAAGAAAAAACGCAAAACGGCGGGATGCATGAAACTGCTGCTGATAATCACGGGGTTGTGGCGCGGGGAAAAGCAC